>JALEPA010000128.1 GCA_022766515.1 Lachnospiraceae bacterium
TTCCAATCTGTATTACACAAAGCCTGCGATCAAAGCAGCCGAACTGATCTGCAATGCTTCAGGCATGGACCGTGTATTTTTTACGAACAGTGGAGCAGAGGCGATCGAAGGTGCGATCAAGCTTGCAAGAAAGTATGCTTACGCCAAAAATCCACAGAGCAAGGGAGAAGTGATCGCGATGGATCATTCTTTCCACGGTCGCACGATGGGTGCTTTGTCCGTAACCGGAACGAAACATTACAGAGAACCGTTTGAGCCATTGATCGGTGGAGTGTCTTTTGCAACTTACAATGATCTGGAAAGCGTTAAGGCACTGGTGACAGATGAGACTTGCGCGATCGTGTTAGAAACTTTACAGGGTGAGGGTGGAATCCATCCTGCAACACCGGAGTTTATCAAAGGACTGCGCGCACTTTGTGATGAAAAAGATATTGCCTTGATCTTTGATGAGATCCAGTGCGGTATGGGTCGTACCGGCAAAATGTATACCTATCAGCATTACGGTGTGACACCGGATATTTTGACGACAGCTAAAGCGTTAGGCTGTGGTGTTCCGGTTGGAGCCTTTGCTGCTACAGAAAAATATGCCGGCGCAATGGTACCGGGCGATCATGGTACTACCTATGGCGGTAATCCATTGGCAACTGCTGCCATTTGCGAAGTATTTCATCAGTACGATAAATTACACATTTTGGATCATGTCAATGAGATCGCACCATATCTGACAGAGAAGTTAGACACCTTGGCAGAAGCACATCCGGATAAAGTCAAAGAGGTGCGTGGTCTTGGTCTGATGCAGGGTATGGAACTTACGATCCCAGCCGGAGATGTGGTCGCAAAAGCCTTAAAAGCGGGTGTTGTACTGATCAGCGCAGGCACGAATATTATCCGCTTTGTGCCACCACTCATTGTCGAAAAAGAGCATATCGACAAAATGACAGAAATCTTAGATGCCGTTTTGTCTGAATAGAGTACCGTAAAACGGGAAACAACTTAATATAGAACTCTCACGAAGAGTCGGGCAGAATGTTGTCCGGCTCTCGTTGCTTTGGTATAGGAAGAAAGGAGATTTTCTATGTTAGGAATGTTGATCGGATTGCTATCCGGTATGCTGATGAGTATACAGGGCGTTTTTAATGCAGAGGTGACGAAGCAGGCAGGTGTCTGGGTAGCTGCGGGGTTTGTTCAGCTCACCGCCTTTATCATCTGTGTGGCAGCATGGCTTGTGACGGGCAGAGAGGGCTCGGTCGCCGGCATCTTGCAGGTAAAACCTTGGTATATGCTTCTTGGAGGTGTCATCGGTGCTTTTATCACTTATACCGTCATTGTTGCGATCAATCAACTGGGACCCGCCAAGGCGACGATGTTTATCGTATCCGCACAGTTGATCGTATCGTATGTGATCTCATTGTTCGGCTTGTTTGGGGCGCAAAAAGCGGGATTTGCCTGGACGAGACTGCTTGGCATTGCCGTAATGATCGGTGGGATCCTGCTCTTTAAGTGGGATGAACTCTTTCAAAAATAATGCTCTGTGACTCCTTTTTGGTCTTGTAATTGAGAAAAAGATTGGTTAAAATAGAATCGGAGTGAAATGACATACCGATTCATAAAATTGTTTCAGATTCTACCTTGCTTTGACAGTGGGTGACTGCAAGACAGTCAGTCGTGTCAGAAAGAAGATAGGGGGATTTTTATGAAACGGGAAAAATATTTGATTTGTTTTTTGTGTGTCGCATTTTTGGCAGTGGCAGGCGTCTGGTATATGCATAGACAGCAGTCACAGCCGGCGTCATCTGCGGCTTTTGAGGAGCAGTCAGAAGAGACACCGACCTCTACGGCAGCAAGGCAGGGGCAAGAGGATTCAGAGGAATGTGCCGTATATATTTGTGGTGCGGTCAAGCATCCGGGTGTTTATCGGTTTGAGAAAGCACCTCGTGTTTGTGATGTGGTAGAAGCAGCCGGAGGAATGACGGCGAAAGCGGATGCTACGGGGGTGAATCAGGCGCGGTTTGCGCAGGATGGTGAGCAGATCGAGATCTTGACCAAGAGCAAAAAGAAAGCACAAAAAACGGAGAAAACTTCCGAGACGGATGACGCAGGGGAACAGGGAAAGATCAACCTTAACACGGCATCCAAAGAGCAGTTGATGACACTGCCCGGCATTGGGGAATCCAAGGCGCAGTCGATCATTGCATATCGCGAGGAAAACGGGTCATTTCAAGCGATTGAAGATATTATGAAAATATCGGGGATCAAAGAAGGGGTATATAATAAAATAAAAAATACAATTACTATATAACCTGACAGAGATACAGCCTGAATGCGCAGAATATGCGAATAAAAAGACTTAAATTTATTAAAATAGAGGAGAGACGAGGATAGCTATGGCAAGAAAAGTATTGGTTGTAGATGACGAGAAATTGATTGTAAAGGGAATTAGATTTAGTTTGGAGCAGGATGGCATGGAAGTAGACTGCGCCTACGATGGACAGGAAGCAGTGGATCTGGCATCGGCAAACCAATACGATGTCATTTTGTTGGATGTTATGCTGCCAAAATTATCAGGATTTGAGGTGTGCCAGCAGATACGAGAGACTTCCGATGTACCGATCATTATGTTGACCGCCAAGGGAGATGATATGGACAAGATCCTTGGTTTGGAGTATGGCGCAGATGATTATATCACAAAACCGTTTAATATTTTGGAAGTGAAGGCGCGTATTAAGGCGATCATCCGACGCAGCGGCAGTGGAAAAGCGGCAAAAGAGCCGGAGCAGATCATTACTTATGAATCTCTTCGCATTGACCTGGACAGCCGTCGTGGCTACATTGATGGTAAGGAGGTCAATCTGACAGCGAAAGAATTTAATCTTTTGGAACTGCTTATGG
>JALEPA010000053.1 GCA_022766515.1 Lachnospiraceae bacterium
TCACGCTGTCGCTTGAGTGCAACAAGCTCTTCCTCATCATCACGGATCGGCATAAATTTCTCTGTCAAAAGATCGATCTGCGCCGCATATTTACGGTAAAAATCATCTTCTCCAAAGCTGATCTGACCTGCCATAGAGTCCTCAATGTTTTTGGTATCTAACTCCTCTGCCATCAGCATCTCGTAAAACTGCCCGTTTTCATTGTCCGCAGGCTGAATTTCGATCTGATATGTACTGTCCGAAAAATGGGTCTGACCAAGCAGGCGGTTAATTTCCTGCTGATGTCTTTTGGCTGCCTTAATGTCTCCGTGAATCGCCGCGATCACATTATCTCGCAGCCCTTTATAGACCACATCACACTGGCTCTCAAACTCGACCTGATATTTCGGCTCGTAGTTATCCCTGTATTCACTAAGCAGTTTATCATACGCCGTATTATCCCGTTCTGCTCCATGCAGTCCGCAAGCCGGATACGCCAGATTAAAGGCATTGCGTGCTTCCTGCACCTGCTGTGCGACATCTTCCACGCGATTTCTCGCTGAAGATAGCTGTCCAAGCAGCCTGTTCTTCACGGTAATTCCCGGTGCATGCTCCAAAAGCTCCTGCAATTTTTCTTTCAGATCGTCAGATAATGCAAAGCCCTGCTGGCGATCTTCCAAAGTCTCCTGCAGCATACGAATATCTGCACCGATACTTCCTTCCTGTAACAGAATCTGCGTCAATTGACGATCCACTTCCGCCAAACGACTGCGGCAAGTATCCATCTGTGCCTGTCTTTCTTCCAATCGTTTCTGCATCTGCGCAAAGTCACCATTTCGCAGTTGTTCTACTTCTGTAGCAAGCTTTTGTCGCATCGCATTGACTTTCGTCAGTTCAGCACCTGCGTGATACAAGCGAAGAATCTCCTCCGTATCCCGGTGAAAACATTCATAAGTTCTTGCCTGTTTCAATGCGCTGTTATCTCGTGTAAGCTGATCTGCCTGCTCTTGCAACGCTGCCAATTCCTGCTGGTAATCTGCCAGTTTCTCTCTGGACACCACACTACCGATACACGCTCTTGCTGTGTAATCCCTTTTGTGTAAATGACGGAACATAAAATTGCTGTATGAATAACAATCTCTCGTCACACCATCTTTCACCTGTTCCAGCTCGCTTAGATCATCGCACTTGATGATATGTCCCAAATATCGTTTCAAACAAGCATCGACAAATTCATACTTCGTCTCGACCGCTTCATACAGCGATCCCTCTTTAGGTTCATGCACGGACCTCGCTATCGCCTGCGAATTGATCAAATCTACATTTTCAAAGTTTTTCATGGAGCGGAATACTGCTGCCGCTTCACCGGCAAACTCCGGTTTCGTGATCAGCGCATATTTCAATCTGCCAAGACGACCCTCGATCGCATTTTTCCACTCACGATCCTTGACATCAAATAAATCTGCAAACACATACACCTTGACCGTGCCGGACTGTGTAAATCGATCGTTTAAGCGGCTCGCCAAGAGTGATTTTGCCTTGCGCAGTTCTTCCGGATAGGATTTCCGATTGTTTTTAATATCCTCAATACGGATACGCTTTTCTTCCTGCTCTTTTTGCAATTTGCGCAGCTGCTGTGCATTGTCCTCAATGATCTCTTCGAGATTGGCTTTTTCCTCTTCCAACAGTGTACGCAGACACTCTATTTTCTCCAATGTCACGGCATGCGAACGGATGTCTTCAATCTGCTGCTCCACTTCGCTGCTGACATAATCCATAATGACTTCATTCGTCAGCCACTGCGTCAGATCCTCGCACATCGTACGCCACAAACCACTTTCAAACGCCAATGTCTCAGCAAGCTGTTCCGTCTGTGACAGCTTTTCCTCTTTGCTGCCCAGATCACTCGCCTTGAGATCCGCCTTGCATTGAATGACTTCCTGCTCCAAGCCGGATTTTTCTTCCTCCAGCTCCTGTTTGCGATTCGTAAGCTTGGTGCGCTCTGCCTCATTATCGGCGCGCATGGCATTCGCCGCCTCTAACCGATCCTTCGTATCACGGATCTCTAATGCGGTCACAAACTGTTCCTTTTGCAGAATATCTGTATCTAACGACAGCTTTTCCTGCCAAGCATTCTGCACTTTTTGCAACAGATCGATACGGTTGTGCATATCCTCGATCCGTTCCTTGATGTCCCGAAAAATGCCCAGCTGCTGACTAAGTTCTTCGATCGCCTGGGATTCACTTTTGGGAAACATATAATCTTTAATAAACTGTCCGGTACCATTCGACATCTGCAAAGCGATCGCACTTTTTTCCATCGTTGTGAAACGATTGCCATCTACATAGCCAAATATCGTATCAAATACCGTACGCTGATACGCTTCATGGGAATGATACAAGCGGTTAATGTCGCCCCGTCCAAAACGGATCCCTTGTTTTTTGCGCTCCGTCAGTAATTTCTTGATCTGTGAAATGGAATAGGGGAACTGTCCATCCACCAGATACTCATCCTCCGGTATCTTTCCGTCATGGCTGAAAAAGTGGTATCGTTTCAAATCGGTATCACCCTTTCGCACTTCAAACACAACACCAATGCAGGCAAATGTCTGGCGCCACACATCCTCAATCTCGATCGATAGCAATGCACAGAAATCCTGCTCCCCTCGATTGCTGGTGCCGTCTTTCTGCGCTCCCCGCAAGTAGCTTAAGACACTTCGTCTGTTTTTGGAATCATCTGCCGCTTTATTCAAAAAGCTTTGGTGCAGGCTTCCGTAAAGAACAACCTGCAGCGCATCCATAACGGTTGATTTGCCCGAACCGCTTTTTCCGCTAAATAAGTTGATGTGCTCATGAAAATGCAGCATCTGGTGACTGATACCGCCCCAGTTGCTCAGACACATCCTTCGTATTACCTTCTTCGGTTGTCTCGCCATAATCACTCAACCTTTCCTTTCCCGTCCGTCCGTTTCATTTCTTTATCAATATCGTTCATACCATGTGACATATCATTTGTATCCTGCGACATGTTATTTTCTTCTACAGTCATTATCTGCTGCCCTGCGTCAGCCTGCTCCTCCTGTCCGTTTGCAAAGTCTGCAAGCATTGCCTCCATATCCATGCTTTTCAAGAACATATTGATCGTCGGATAAATGTAGATCGGCGTAGAATCTTCTACATTTCTGACCGCACAAGGCAGTTCGATCATCTGATGGATCTTCATCACATTCAGTGCGTCATACCATTCTGCCGCTGTCAAACGCATATTCAACAGATTGGTATCTCTTCCCCGCTCACGGATCTCCTGCAGATTGGTAATCGTTGCATCCAGACTGCTCCCCATCATCTTTTCATGATACAACAGTCGAACAAGCAACAGGATCTTCGTCGCTGATAAACTCAAATGTTCCACAGGCATACTCTGACCGCGCAGATAAAAGATCTGTTCTTCCGGATCGTGTACCAATTCACAGCCAAGCACTTCCACATATTCGGCAATAAATTCACGATGCTTATTGCACACCTGATATTTCGGATTATTTCTCTGCAATAAACTTTCCGGGTCATATTTGACATGCAAAATACAAGTCTGCCGAAACAGATCCTGTATCGTCTTTCTGATCTCCTCCACCTCGGAAGGCGTTTTTTCCTCTAAATATGGTAACATCTTGTACTCTCTAATCCTTTCTTATCGAATGGTCAGTCCGGTAAAAGAAAGTCCCTGTTCGTTGGTCATTTCCTCACCCAGCGTGATCGTATCTTCTCCCAATCGATCGTCTGTCGCTTCCTGCCACAATAACAGCAATTTTTCCAAATCCTCTGTCCCCTGTATCGAATCCTGCGTCACGCGAAATACTCCATTCTGCATATGGCGTCCTCGAAAATCCTGCAGTTCCTTCTTCGTATATAAAGGTTTTGGGACAAAGTCTTCCATTGCTCCGGTTTGTTCCGTCTCCTGTCTCGGCTCGACCGGCACATACACGGCGCTGTGCTCCTGTCTTGGACGATACAGGCTGTCCGCAGAAAATAATTTCATCGGAACAGAAAGCTGCAATACTTCCCGATACTGCGCCAAAAGCTGTTGCTGCTCCTCTTCGGTACCACTTCCCAATCTCTGCACAAAATGCGAGATGCTGTCTTTCTGCCCTGCACCTTCCTGCATCATATATTTTAAACGCGCTAAAGCTCTCTTTGCAAACACCGTTTTTTGTCGGATCAAATTATTATATTTCTTCTCGATCGCATCAAACTCTCTCTCGATACGATACGCCAGCTGGTCCGAGCGTTCGCACTGCTCCGCCAAAATTTCACTGATCAATTCTTTTACGCTCTCTTTATAGCGGTAAAAACTGTCTTTTGTCGTCAGGATCGCATACTTTTTGCTGTCCTGATTGCTGATTTCCCGCACCAGCACCTCTTGGATCCCCAAGAAATCCGTTTGTCCCGCCAGCTCCTCAAAATATCCACGCATCCCATCCTGCATATTGGACAACATCTGGCTCAAGCCTCTGGAAGCGATGAGTGCATGCTCCAAAATATGCGTGTTTTTCTCTTTTTCCGGTGAATGAACATAGGTAAACAGTTCGCTGTAAATGGATAAAATGCTCTGCCGTTCCTGATAGGAATTTTCCTGCCCCAGGCGTTCAAACAACTCCACATATAGCTGGCTGTACTCCGGAAAGGCAATCATGTTTTCATTCATTTTTTCATCATAGCTGCTGTTAAGCCATCCCCAGCGCACCAGACGATGAAGGATCGTCGCCGATGAGATTAACATATCCGGCATCTCCGCATCCTGCCAGTGTTTCTCTTCCAGCCGCTCCCTGTCTTCCTCCTCATCCATCTGCCACAAAATATGCAGGTTTGCCAATGTCTCATCAATGACTGCGCGCACCTCATCCTCCGTCATACCAAACGAATATAACATGCGGTTGTTTTCTTCATAGATTGCCACCAGACACGACATATAGGCATCCATATTTTTCGTACGGAAGAGCTTATAAAAAGTCTCCGGAATTTTATCTTTCAATATCATACTTCTCTTGTCTCCCTATCAGGTTGTCACCGATCTTCTGCAGATGTCATGACCGTGCCCTGTTGCTATGGCATTTAGCGCCCAGGTCTACAAAGAGTGCTGTCACTTTTCTCGTCAAATAACGATATCCACCTACCGCATAAGGAATGCACAGCCACACGTAAACAAGTGTATACTGTGATTTTGCCTCCCAAAACAGGTGGAACAAAAATCCACCAATAAATACCACTGCCCACACTAAATGCGATGGGTCCGGGTTATGTCTCTCTTTCCACAAGAACGCCAAAATGCCCACCCAGATCAAGAACAGTGCAATGTCAGCCGCCCATACATAAAGCTGATGCGTACGGCACTTTTCATCCAACAGTTTTTGCAACCACATCGGTGAATCCGGATGCTCTTCGCGCACCATATTGATCCATAACGACTGAAAGGTTGCTTCATTCCACTCCGAAGCCGTTTTGGTCCCAAAAAATTGCAGTGTGTCAATCGGATCATCTAACATCTTGTCTAATATCTTATCAAGCTTCTGCTCCGACTTTTCAGATGCCCTTTCACTATCACAGTCCTGGTCTTTATAAACATTGTTGGGATAGCCATTAAACCATCCCGGTGCCCTGGTTTCTCCTTCTTGAAGCCCCATTACTACCCATGCCGAATACGGAATACCGCTATCTTCTCGAACACCTGCACGAGATGCAACATAACCGTTGATCGCTGTATTGGAAACCCCATACAAAATCGGCAATAACAGTAATGGCACAAGCAATATCACTCTTTTTTGCCGAAGCAAATGCAAAAAGACGATCGCAGCAACCCCCAACAGAACAATCAGGTAATTATTTTTTAACAATGCCGCTAACACAAGCAGACAAGCGCCAATCCCTGTTGTTGCCGGTCGCAGACGCTTCGCCATGACACTTTTCAGCACAAAGTACGCTCCCCAGACCGCACAGGCAAGACCGGGCAATGTACCATACACAAAAGTCACATACATGCCTAACGGTGCATATAACAACACCGCCAAATAGCTGACTGCCGCAAATTTATCACTATGGTAGATCAACTTAACCAGCTTTTTCATACCATACGCAGCCAAAATAACACAAAATATATTGATAATCTGGAATGCGATCCAGTTATTTCCGCCCCAAATCTTCGCAAAAAGGCTCATGATATAGATCAACGCATACTGATTATGATACATATCACCATATCGTCCTACTTCCCACGAGGAATACTTTTGCTCCTCAAACTCTGTCGACAAGTGTAGAACATAAAACGGATCTGCTTTCGGCTCCATTCGCGTCGCCAATACAAACACCAGCAATACTGCGAAATAACACACCGTAATGATCTTGAGCGTCCTGTTTGATATGTTCCAATCCCATTTCCAGTCGATCAAACAAAGTAAGATGAGCACCACCACAACAGCTACGATATACTGCCACCATGCCTGTCTCGAAAAGATAGTTTGTTCCGATACGGTAATCTGCACATTTACAAAAAAGTCCTGTATCAACAGAAAACCTATCATCAGCATGGATAAGCAAAGAACGAACCAACTTGCTGCTGTACTTAAGAAATCCCCTGTTTTTTTCATCAAAATCCCCCTGTTCTTTTGTTCATAACGCTTTTAGATTTTTTTGTAAGCACACCTGGAGTTGTTACTTCCCATTTCATTATGAACAATTTTTAACAATAAAATGGCAAAATTAGAGTTTCATCATTGTTTTTTTACATTGCGAACAAACCATGTTTTGTTCCATTAAAAGATTTTTATAGCAGGAAAGAGCCGCCGCACCAGATCGGCGCGACAGCCCCTTCAGATATCAAATAGGAGTATCGAATACCTCTATCTTGCAGAAACCATTAAATTATTTCTGTGGACCTGCTGCAACAAGAGCCTTACCTGCTTCGTTGCCTTCATACTTAGCAAAGTTCTTGATGAATCTGTCTGCGAGATCCAAAGCCTTTGTCTCCCACTCAGAAGCGTCTGCATAAGTATCACGAGGATCAAGGATGTTAGCATCAACACCTGGAAGCTCTGTAGGTACCTCAAAGTTGAAGTGAGGAATTGTCTTTGTAGGTGCGCTGTTGATTGCTCCGCTAAGGATTGCATCGATGATTCCACGAGTATCCTTAATAGAAATACGCTTACCTGTTCCATTCCATCCTGTATTTACGAGATATGCCTTAGCACCGCTCTTCTCCATCTTCTTAACAAGCTCTGCAGCATACTTTGTTGGATGAAGCTCCAAGAATGCCTGTCCGAAACATGCAGAGAATGTAGGTGTTGGCTCTGTGATTCCACGCTCTGTACCTGCTAACTTAGCTGTAAATCCAGATAAGAAGTAGTACTGTGTCTGTGCCTCAGAAAGGATAGACACTGGAGGAAGTACTCCAAATGCATCTGCAGAAAGGAAGATAACGTTCTTAGCTGCTGGTGCAGAAGAAATAGGACGAACGATGTTCTGGATATGATCGATTGGGTAAGATACACGAGTGTTCTCTGTTACGCTCTTATCAGCGAAATCAATCTTACCGTTCTCATCCAATGTAACATTCTCAAGAAGAGCGTTACGCTTGATTGCATTGTAGATATCCGGCTCAGACTCGATGTCGAGGTCGATAACCTTAGCGTAGCATCCACCCTCGAAGTTGAATACACCGTTGTCATCCCAACCATGCTCGTCATCACCGATCAAGAGACGCTTAGGATCTGTAGAAAGAGTAGTCTTACCTGTTCCTGACAGACCGAAGAAGATTGCTGTATTCTCACCGTTCATATCTGTGTTTGCTGAGCAGTGCATAGAAGCTATACCCTTAAGTGGAAGGTAGTAGTTCATCATAGAGAACATACCTTTCTTCATCTCACCGCCGTACCATGTGTTGATGATAACCTGCTCACGGCTTGTGATGTTGAATGCTACTGCTGTCTCAGAGTTCAATCCAAGCTCTTTGTAGTTAGCAACTTTTGCCTTAGAAGCATTGTATACAACGAAGTCTGGCTCGAAGTTCTCAAGCTCCTCTGCTGAAGGCTTAATGAACAT
The DNA here is from genome assembly GCA_022766515.1 of Lachnospiraceae bacterium. Lineage (GTDB taxonomy): Bacteria > Bacillota > Clostridia > Lachnospirales > Lachnospiraceae > Butyribacter. Next base: position 8,068 of record JALEPA010000053.1, read on the forward strand.
GTTTGTTACGAAATGAGCCTGCCAAGCTACCTCAACGATGAAACGGATAGCCATACGAGTGTCTTTGTTAGCACCGCAGAATGCATCTACTACATAAAGTTTCTTATTAGAAAGCTCTTTCTTTGCAAGATCTTTCAATACTGCCCAATTTTCCTCAGAAAGTGGATGGTTGTCGTTTGCATACTCATCAGAAGTCCACCATACTGTGTCCTTAGAGTTCTCATCCATAACAATATACTTGTCTTTAGGAGAACGACCTGTGTAAACACCAGTCATAACATTAACTGCACCAAGCTCACTCTCCTGGCCTTTCTCATAGCCTGTAAGATCTGCCTTTGTCTCCTCCTCGTACAACAATTCATAGGAAGGATTGTGTACGATCTCAGTTGTTCCTGTGATTCCATACTTGCTTAAACTAATTTCTGCCATCTTGAATCTAACTCCTTTTCTTTAATATATTGTTTTGATCATCTGCATTGCAGAATGATTGTAACCTTTGGTAAATCAGCTCACAGTCCTGTCCGATGCACGATTTCTGCGCTTTTGCACGAACCCTTCCTGCTCACCGAACACCATTATACATGATTCGTCAGCAAAAATCACTAAAAACTTAAAATTTTTGTAGTTTTATACAATGAAGGGCTTGTTTTTGGGGATGGAATAAGGCAAGTTTTTCTCTCCTACCCTTTACAAATGCCCCTTCTGACCGTAAAGTATACTTATCTGATACACTTAGGCAACATAGAAAATATGCGATATTGGTATCACATTTGCAAACCCCGGATATTTTTTACCGGATAATTTTTTATCAGAAACGGAGGTACTTATGACCACTTCAAATATATCAGACGCCAAATACCAAATAGACACACCGAAAAACAGACAGTTTCTGGCAGATATCCGTCAGAAATTGTTGGATTTTGGCAGACAGTTCCCTTCTCCCGGTGGCAGTTCGTATTACCTTGGAGATGACGGCACTCCTTGGAAGGAGCGTCCGCGCGAGACATGGATCACAAGTCGCATGGCACATGTCTACAGCATCGCTTCTTTATTAGAACCTGCATCGGATTATGGTTTGCTTGCCGATGCCGCTTTGCAGGGATTGTGTGGAGAACTGCATGATCGCTCCAACGGTGGCTGGTATGCCGGATTACAAGCGGACTGCACTCCTTTGCCAACCAAACAATGCTATGCACATGCTTTTGTCATCTTGGCAGCCTGTTCCGGCGTTTTAGCGAAAAGACCTGCAGCGCAGTCATTGCTAGAGGAGGCTTTAGCAACTTACGATAAATATTTTTGGAATG
>JALEPA010000162.1 GCA_022766515.1 Lachnospiraceae bacterium
ACTCCGTGAACTTGGATATCCAACATTCACAGAGTTCTATTTGAAAATATGTGAAAACTAAAGAACCGCCGTGTACGGAACCGTACGCACGGTGGTGTGGGAGGACGGTAAATAAAATAATTATTTACCTCCTACCCGATTTTTAAAGAAATTGTTTGTAATGTAGTGAAGTGCCATTAAGAAATGCTAAAGCAATTCTTGCAGAGCAAAACGCTGGTTTTGTTTTTTTATACGATTTGTTCTTTACAAAACAAAAATATACATTGAAAATATAAATTAAATTGCATAGAATGGATAGTAAGATACGAATCAATGAGTTGATTAGCTAAATCATTTGACTCAATGAGGAATACACGACCAATGCTGTTTTTTACAGCAATAAGTGACATAGTACAAATGGAGAAGATATAAGAAAAGACATTTCTGTTGTTTCCCCTTACAGAGTTTTGTTATAGAAGCAGAGTTTAGTAGTAGAAGACAGCAGAAAGAAAGGGATGGTGGGTATCATGAAAAAATATCATTACATATTAGCAGTTATCCTGTTTTGTATTATTGGCGCAAGCGGCAGACAGGCAGAAGCCTATTCTGTGACTGTGAAGACGGATGGCATATATGCAGATGTGATTCCTGATGCATTTGTTAATCAGACCGCAGATTTGTTTAAAAAGCATGTGAAAAAAGCCATGAAATATTATAATAAATACAAAGATGCGGGCGAGTACACTTATGTTAAAAATGTACCCGGGGAATATCGAGATTTTATTCCGGTTGCAAAGCAGATTCAGGATTCTGATAAGATTATTATCAGAAATCCATTTTATATTTATTTCCCAGGGGATGATGCGGAAATATGTGAAGATATTTACTTTTTTGCAGAAAGAAATGGGAAAAAGCTGTGCATGTTCAGCATTAGCATCGATTGGGATATGGAGAAGGTTTCTTTATTATATAATAAAATAGAGAGTAGCCAGTTTATATATGAATATGATAAGGACATCATAGGTAAGACATTGTTTTATGAAATGGATGGAATCACTTATGCAGAGACACCGGACAAGGTTAGAACATTGCGGAATAGGCAATCTTCTGACGGAGAGAAAATGGCAAATGCCGATGGAAATGATTATGTTAATGAGCAGAAAGCGATAGATCGCAAATTTGAAGCAAAGAGTTACGATGAAAAAAAGAAAGAGATTCTTGATTATGTGGGGAATATGAAAACAGGTAAGATCAAAACGGTGCCGAAAAAACAGAAAAAGGTAGTAAAAAACAGTCAAAATGTAACATCGGATTTCGAGGATGATTCTGTAGAGTTGGACAACAGTACTCAGGAGAATAGCAAAAACGGTAACTATATCATGATCGGTATTGGTGTTTTGGTCATTGCGGTGTTTGCCGGTGGAATTATCTTGCTGATAAAGCGAAAAAGAGGATAGCTAGAGGGATCCCTAATCTTATATAAAGTGAAAGAAGAAAGACCGCTTTCTGTGAAAAATTATAAAATGAAGTGCGAAAGATACTTTCTGTGAAAAAAAATGTTGCATTTATGATAAAGATATGATAGTATATGTATTGTTCGGCATGTTTGTAAGATTGCTGTATGAAAGATGGTAAGATCTTATGTATTGGACCTTTAGCTCAGTTGGTTAGAGCAATCGGCTCATAACCGATCGGTCCAGGGTTCGAGTCCCTGAGGGTCCATTGGATGAGCTGAGGAAATTACATAAAGGATTACTTCGGTTTATATGATATGGCCTAGTGGCTCAGTTGGTTAGAGCGCCGCCCTGTCACGGCGGAGGTCGAGGGTTCGAGTCCCTTCTGGGTCGTTTTTCTGTAATTGCAAATGATGATTGACAAATTGCAGGAACTCAGATATAATACATATCGTTGTGGGATCTTAGCTCAGCTGGGAGAGCATCTGCCTTACAAGCAGAGGGTCACAGGTTCGAGCCCTGTAGGTCCCATTAGTAACCAAATAGTTACTATGCCGCAGTGGCGGAACTGGCAGACGCCCAGGACTTAAAATCCTGTGGGTAGTGATACCCGTACCGGTTCGATTCCGGTCTGCGGCATTAAAAAGACTCTGTATGACAGGGTCTTTTTTTTCTTTAATATATTGGAAACTGCTTGTCTAGCAGATCTTATTTCCGTTGGCTGTCATTTTAAATTTCATATGAAGCACCTCTGCAGAGCGTTTGCACATTAACATTCGCTGCAAAAATATTTCAAAGTAATCCATCATAGAGCAAATAGATTCGTCCAGTTGAATATTGAATTGGATCTGTTCCTTTTGTGGACGAATATGGAGAGCAGTGCCGGTAACAGCGTAATTGACACGGTCATGCTGATCAAAGGCTTCCGGTACTTTTGATTGGACGCGGTTGCGTCTCACATCCGTTTTATCTGCTAATATAAGAGCTGCTGAGATAGGATCTGTAGCTTGACCTGTCTTCTCATCATGTTCACCGATTGCATTGATGATCAATGCAATTTCGTTATAGTCCATTTTCATATCCTTCAAGATTGCTCGCGCAAGAATCGCTCCATGATGTGCATGACCGTTTCGATTGACGCAATTGCCAATATCGTGCATATATCCGGCAATCTTCGCTAATTCGACCGTACGCTTATCGTAGCCTAGTTTTTGTAAAATGCGACCTGCCTGTTTTGCTACAATGGTGGCATGAGTTTCCGAGTGATCGGTATACCCCTGCACCTGCAGAGAGGCATTTCCTTGTTTGATATAAGCATTAATTTCAGGTGATTTTTTAATTTGTTCATATGTGATCATGATTCATTACCTCTGTTTTATCATATTTGTTATCGGGTGACGCAAAATGGTGTGCAATCCCAATTACTCGATTAAAGTGGCTACTTTGGCGGCAAGAGCACTTCGTGTTGTCTCATTATCGGTAAAACCGACAACAGCGCATAACGGATCTCCAGCCATCAATTTCAGCGCATAGGCAAGACCGTTGTTATGTTTATCTAATCTTGGATTGTCGATCTGATTTAAGTCGCCGGATAAAATTAGCTTTGTTCCCTCGCCAACACGCGTCAGGATCCCTTTCATCTGGGATGGAGAAGTGTTTTGCGCCTCATCAACATAGAGGATCTGTCTGGTCAGCGAGCGGCCGCGTAGAAAACTCATAGCTTCTGCGGAGATATATCCGTGATCAAATAAATAGGCGACTTTTCCACGAATATCATCTTCTCGACCCTCACGGCTTTTGACACTTTTTGCATCTACCAATAATTCCAGATTATCCATACATCCACGCAGCAAAGGAGCTACTTTGTTAATTTCGTCTCCGGGCAGGGCTCCGATTTCTTTGTCAAATTCTACATTCGCTCTTGTAATCGTAATCTTACGGTAAATATTTTCTTCTGCACATTGTTGGAGGGCACAGGCTAAAGTAAGAAAAGTTTTTGCCGTGCCTGCTGAACCCTTGAGTATGACCAGGGGAACTTCTTCTGCGGAGGACAGTAATGCTTCAATCGCAAAAAGTTGCCCGATATTTTTAGGATGTACTCCAAACGGATGGACAGATTGATACTGCAAATTAATGATAAAGTTTTCTCGGACTTTTGCCGGTAAAGTTTCAAATGTTGTTTGATTGGTGATGTGTAAAAATTCATTTTCTAACAAAGTACGCTCTTTATTACTGCGTTCAAATTTTGCCTTTTTTACTTCCACAGGAATTCCCTGTGCTAATTTCTGGAATTCTTTGTCCGTTAATAATATTTCATTTCGACCATTGTATCGTAAGTGATCTTCATCAATCATTTCGTGTTTATAATCTTCTGCTTTGACCTTGAGAATATCAGCTTTGATCCGGACATTTGTGTCCTTGGAAACAAGGATTACCGGTTGATCCAATTCTTCTTTTAACCCTTTTGCTACCTGTAAAATTCGGTTGTCCGGTTTATCCTTCCATCCTGCAGGCAAAATGACATGATCGTAGTCAGAGGTGATTCGTATGATACCGCCACAGTCCGTTGGAACACCTTTGGTCAGATTTCCTTTGCGTCTGAGAGCGTCAAAATTACGCAAAGACTGTCGGGTGTTATATCCCTTGTCACCTGTTGCTTTTTTGTTGTCATCCAGTTCTTCAATGACCATATCAGGGACTACGATAATATGATGACCAAATTGATTAAAACAATCGGGATCTGCCATAAAAATATTGGTGTCCAATATATAGACTCTTTGTTTGTCGCTTTTCTTCGTTTTTGCCATGCATTACTCACTCCTCTTATTGTTATAGTTATTACGGTGTATTTACTATATAAATAATGGCGGTGAGAAACTATCATGTTTGTGTAAAAGACTTGTAATTTTTATGAAAAAATTTAGCGTTTAGGATTTTACTATTTGCTGCCAATGCATTTCCAGTTTATCAAGGTTATAGGCAGCATTTGCCGGGCTGGTCGAAGGCAATTTGATAATAGGGCGTTTTGTGGTTGGATAAATATATTTATCATAAAGTGTAGCAGCCTTTGCCCCATTTGCATAAATATTATTGATAGCTGTTTGCTGTAGGAGAGAGGAGATGTCATTGGGAACGACATTTCGGATGGAACTGTCGCTTGACCCTTTGATCTCACAGGACGCGATGACATCCCATAAGGCAATATCATGTCGGATCAACAGATCTTTTTTAGCGGGGATCGAGGCAGGAATCTCTTCACCGTAGAGACGCGCCAGAAGCTTCCAAAAGCGGTTTTGTGGATGTCCATAATAAAAACACTGTTCCCGTGATTTGACGGACGGAAAAGAGCCAAGGATCAATAGCTTGGAGGTCGGTGTATAGACCGGGGAAAATTCATGTGAGAAATGTTCGTATTCCATAAGTGGTGCATCCTTTCTAAAAACGGTTTTTACAAGTGTTTTTGCATGCTTATTATAAAGGATGAGATGGAAAATGAAAACCAAAATACCCTGAAAAAATGATAGATATTTGATTTTGTATAAAAGTATCAAGTTTTTTATAATGAAATGAACGAAAACCTTTGAGAAAGAGCAAAATGCAAACATTTTGTTAAACTATGCCGAAAACACTTCCATTTTGTGGAAAAATGTGATAAAACAATGCAAATGCATAAAGGAGCGTTCTAATGATTTAGCACATTAGGATGCCTATTTTTTTGAAAGATAGTGAGGAAGAAAGGAGTGGCTGCAATGGGTGAAAAAATTCCGGTTCAGTTCAGCAATGTAGGTGATGTTAGTAAGTTTGTGAATATCTTATCCACATTCGAGGGAGAATTCGATTTATACTGTGGAAGATATTGCGTAGATGCAAAGTCCATTTTAGGAATCATGACAATGGATCTGAGAAATCCAATGTATCTTTGCGGAAACTGTGATTCTTCTGATATAGCACAGTTGGTAAGCACCTTGCGTGCAAATGCACTTGCATAAAAATGATTGTATAATGATTGCAATTTTTGTGGAGCAAAGCGTTGGCTTTGCTCTTTTTGCTTTATATGATTAAGGACATATCATCGTTTTGGGTGATATGTCCTTTTGGGTTATCTATGGTCTATTCAATATTATTTTGTGATCTGTCTGGCAACGAATACACCGCTGGCAGAAGCATGAGAAAGGGAATGGGTTACGCCGCTTCCATCTCCGATAATGTAAAGTCCTTTATGTTTGGTTTCCAGATGTTCATCCAGTTCCACTTCCATATTATAAAACTTTACTTCGACACCGTATAACAGGGTGTCATCATTTGCGGTACCGGGAGCGATCTTGTCTAAGGCATAGATCATTTCGATAATACCATCTAAGATACGCTTTGGAAGTACCAGGCTTAAGTCACCGGGAGTGGCGGCAAGAGTAGGTTCCACCAGTCCTTCTGCAATACGCTTCGCATTGCTTCGGCGTCCGCGAACCAGATCGCCAAAACGCTGTAAGATCACGCCACCGCCTAACATATTAGACAGTCTTGCAATACTTTCACCGTATCCGTTACTGTCTTTGAATGGCTCTGAAAAATGTTTTGCCACTAACAGAGCAAAGTTGGTATTGTTCGTCTTCTTGTCATCGCCTTCATAACTATGACCGTTGACCGTGACGATGCCGTTGGTATTTTCATTTACGACCATTCCGTATGGATTCATGCAGAATGTGCGGACAAGGTCCTCGAACTTTTCGGTACGATACACAATTTTGCTCTCGTAAAGTTCATCTGTCAGATGAGAAAAGATGACAGCAGGTAACTCTACGCGCACACCAATGTCGACACGATTTGATTTTGTTGGAATATCCAGATCCTTACAGATCTGTTCCATCCATTTGCTGCCGCTTCGACCAACCGAAATAATGCATTGCTCGCAGTCATAAGACTGATCTGCACAGAGAATACGGTATCCGGTGGAAGTTTTTTCTACGGTCTGTACCGGAGTATCAAAATAGAAGTCCGCTTTGTCTTTCAACTCTTCATATAAATTACCTAAAACGATATAGTTGATGTCGGTGCCAAGATGACGCACGGAGGCATCTAACAGGTTGAGTTTATTCTGCAGACATAACTTTTTGAAACTTGTTCCGGCAGTCGAATACAGTTTTGTTCCTTCACCGCCAAAGCGCATATTGATCTCATCGACATATTCCATGAGACGAGTCGCTTCCTGTTTGCCGATATATTCATGCAGTGTACCGCCAAAGTCGTTGGTAATGTTATATTTACCGTCTGAAAACGCTCCGGCACCGCCAAATCCGTTCATGATGGAGCAGTTGGCACATTTGATACAGCTCTTGATCTTATCGCCATCAATCGGGCAATGACGCTTATCTAATGGGTGGCCTGCTTCAAAGATTGCAATTTTTAACGCAGGATCTTTTTGGAGCAGTTCGTATGCGGAGAAAATTCCACCCGGACCGGCTCCGATAATAATTACATCATAGTTTTTGTTCATGTTATCCTCATTTCTTATATTTTGTTAAAGGGCAGTCTGATAAGCCCCTCACGAATGAGGAGCTGTTATGATCACCAAGAGTATTATAAAAAATTCGCCCGGTACTGTCAATAATGACAAGACTTTTTAACCTATGATTTTGTCGATTAAGAAACGGTGTTTTTTGGAAACAAATGTTGCAGTCCAGTAAGGAAAAGTTTATACTGAAATAAATGGGTTTACAAAGAAGGAGGAGATCATTATGGAACAGCAAATTTTTACGAATGAAGTCATTTTGTCATGGCTGCAATATTATGCAGGAAATACCTCAATCGATCTGGAACATGTGAAGATCATTGATATTACCAAGAAAAACAAAAATATCATTCCAACGGTAGAGGCGCATAAGACCACGATGGTGTTTACCAATGCAGGAGTGGATGACATTTTTTATCGTTTGTGGACGGTAGGTCTGGGCGAGTGTGAGGTTTGGTACAACGAGGGATCCGAGCCAAGCGGAACGATCTATAACAAAAAGGTCAAGGACATGATCAACCGGGGCATTAACGCTTCTGCCGGTATGCTCATTATCAATCCGAATGCCAGAAATACAGCGAAGATCGGCATGGGAAATGATTTATTTAAGAAGGGATCGATCCACTATGTGGGAAGTGAGATCCGTGCCGTGATCCTGAATAAGATGATGCTTGATACACAGGACGATATTTGTGTCATTGGTGGTGAGAGTATTGCCATCGAGGCTGCGATCATTGCTGCAGAAGGTACGGTAATAGCGGTAGAATACAATGGGGCTGATCGTGACACATTGGAGGACAATGTCGGACATTTTGGCTTACAGAATGTCAAGATCATCGATCATGTTGATGAGGAGACGATGAAGGATTGTCCGGTGCCTTCTGTTGTGTTTATGGTGGCATCTGCCAGCATGGAAAAAGAGTTGGAATATTTGACAAAGATCAATCCGGAGATCCATGTTGTGATCTATACTTTGGACTTTCAGGTGGCAGCAGGTGCAGAGGCGATTTTGAACCGTTTTGGAATCGGTGATGTAGATACGCTGCAGATTTCTGTTTCCAGATTGGGAAGCAATCATACTTTCAAGGCGCAGCCGGCACCTTGGATCATCACGGGACATGGTGGACAGTAGACTACACATCAGATATAATAGAAAAGATAGTAAAAAAGGAGAAACGGATATAGATTTTCGTAGAAAGTTTATATTTGAAATGGAGGGAATCAATGAACGAAAACAAGAAAATACCTTATAAGATTTATTTGGAAGAGCATGAAATGCCAACGCAGTGGTATAATGTGCGAGCTGATATGAAAAATAAGCCGGCACCATTGTTAAATCCGGGTACCGGAAAGCCAATGACAGTTGAGGAACTTAGCGGAGTATTTTGTACGGAGCTTGCAAAGCAGGAATTAGATGATACTACGGCTTATTTTGACATTCCGGAGGAGATCCTGAATTTCTATAAGATGTATCGTCCGGCACCACTTGTGCGTGCTTATCATTTGGAGCGTAAGCTTCAGACCCCGGCAAAGATTTATTATAAATTTGAGGGAAATAATACATCAGGAAGCCACAAACTGAATTCTGCGATCGCACAGGCATATTACGCGAAGAATCAGGGCTTGAAAGGTGTCACTACAGAGACAGGTGCAGGACAATGGGGAACCGCCCTTTCAATGGCATGTGCCTTTTTGGAACTGGATTGTCAGGTATATATGGTAAAGGTTTCTTATGAACAGAAGCCATTCCGTCGTGAAGTAATGCGTACTTACGGTGCCAATGTAACACCATCGCCTTCTAATACCACAGAAGTGGGAAGAAAGATCTTGGCGGAATTTCCGGGAACAAACGGAAGTCTTGGCTGTGCTATTTCAGAGGCGGTTGAGGCAGCAACTTCCCAGGAAGGTTACCGTTATGTATTAGGATCTGTATTATCTCAGGTTCTTTTGCACCAGTCGATCATTGGTCTTGAGGCAAAGGCAGCGTTGGATAAATACGATGTAACACCGGATATTATTATCGGCTGTGCCGGTGGTGGATCCAACTTGGGTGGCTTGATCTCTCCATTTATGGGTGAGAAACTTCGTGGGGAAAAGGATTATCAGTTTATCGCTGTAGAGCCGGCTTCCTGTCCAAGTCTGACAAGAGGAAAATACGCATACGACTTTTGCGATACCGGAGCAATCTGTCCATTGGCAAAGATGTATACTTTGGGTAGCAGCTTTATGCCATCTCCAAATCATGCGGGTGGCCTGCGCTATCATGGAATGAGTTCCGTATTGTCTCAGTTGTATGATGATGGTCTGATGGAGGCAAGAAGTGTTGAGCAGACATCTGTATTCGAGGCAGCAGAGCAGTTTGCCAAGGTAGAAGGAATCCTGCCTGCTCCGGAAAGCAGCCATGCGATCCGCGTAGCTATTGATGAGGCATTGAAGTGTAAGGAGACGGGAGAGGAAAAGACGATTTTGTTTGGACTTACCGGAACCGGATATTTTGATATGTATGCTTATGAGAAATTTAATAATGGCGAGATGGGAGACTACATTCCTACGGACGAGGAAATCGCAGCAAGTCTTTCCAAACTGCCAAAAGTAAATGGATAAGGAACGAGAAAACGATGACAAAGAAACAGAGAGCCCTTGAGATTATTGAACGATTAAAAAAAGAATATCCGGATGCAGATTGTACTTTGGAGTATGAATCCGCATGGAAACTTTTGGTGAGTGTGCGACTGGCGGCACAGTGCACGGAT
>JALEPA010000176.1 GCA_022766515.1 Lachnospiraceae bacterium
TAGCATTTGGCGGTGTAGAGGTTTACCGCTTATAGAGAGAAGGAGCAAAACGCTCCGCGAGGATGCGATCACCGCACAGGGGAAGATTGCATAAGCAATTGTGCGGTGACGCGCAAAGTGGGCAAGCCCACTTTGTTCTGAATAGGCAACTTTTGATAATGTGGTGTTATGCCGCGAAGAATTGCTCGTGTTGAAGAAAATCCGATAATGAAATTCCTGTGGGGATGTGTTATAATGGAGAAGTAAGCGGCTATATAGCGTATTGATAAGTAAAGGATTAGGAATGGAGGAACTCACAGCATGTACGAGATGGAGATTGAAAACATCGCAGCGAAGGGAACGAATGAAGAGATTTATGCATCTTTGTTGCAGTTGACGAAAGACATGATGCAGCAAAAGGGAAAAATTCAGGGAAAGAAAAAGGTATATTATATCTCTGCTGAATTTTTGATCGGTAAATTATTGTCCAACAACCTTATCAATCTGGGAATTTATGACCAGGTAGCACAGGCATTAGAAAAGCATGGAAAATCTATGGCTGAGATCGAGGAGATCGAAATGGAGCCATCTTTGGGGAACGGTGGTCTTGGACGACTTGCCGCATGCTTTTTGGATTCCATCGCAACCTTGGGATTGCCGGGTGATGGTATCGGTTTGAATTATCATTTGGGATTATTCCGTCAGGAATTTGAGCAGAATTTACAAAAAGAGAAGAAAAATCCTTGGATCACGGACAAAAGCTGGCTTCGTCGTACAGATGTGAGCTATCCTGTGATTTTTGGTGGACAGACTGTCCAGTCTGTTATGTATGAAATTGATGTGACAGGATATGATAATCAGTGCAATACATTGAAATTGTTTGATCTTGATTCCGTAGATGAAAGCATTGTAGATGAGAATGGCATTTCTTTTGATAAAGAAGATATTCGCCGCAATCTGACTTTATTCCTGTACCCGGATGACAGCGATTATCAGGGACAGGTACTTCGTATCTATCAGCAGTATTTCATGGTCAGCAATGCAGCGCAGTTGATCTTGGATGAGGCAGTTGCCAAGGGCAGCAATCTGTATGATCTTCCGGATTATGCAGTGATCCAGATCAATGATACCCATCCGACAATGGTTATTCCGGAGATGATCCGTCTGTTGCTGCAGAGAGACATTGCGATCGATGATGCGATTGCGATCGTTTCTAAGATGTGTGCTTACACCAACCATACAATACTGGCAGAGGCGTTGGAAACATGGCCAATGTACTATTTAGAGAGAGTCGTACCACAGCTGATCCCTGTGATCAAGATGTTAGATGTCAAGGCAAAGGAAAAATATCAGGATGAGCGTGTTGCGATCATTGATAAAGACAACCGTGTGCATATGGCACATATTGATATTCACTATGGATTCAGTGTAAACGGTGTCGCAGCACTTCACACGGAGATCTTGGAAAAGAGTGAGTTAAAGCCATTCAAAGATATTTATCCAAATAAATTCAACAATAAGACAAACGGAATTACATTCCGCCGTTGGCTGTTGCACTGCAATCATGAATTGACGAAGTTCATTGAGAAGAACATCGGAGACGGCTTTAAGAAAGATGCGGCAGAGCTGGAAAAACTGGCGAAACTTTCCGGAGATCAGGCGGCATTAGAGGAACTGCTCGCGATCAAGAAAACAAAGAAATTAGAGTTTAAGCAGTATCTGCACAACAAAGAGGGCATTACGGTAGATGAGAATTCCATCTTTGATGTACAGGTCAAACGACTGCATGAGTATAAGAGACAGCAGATGAATGCGCTGTACATTATCTATAAGTATATGGACATCAAGGCGGGCAACAAGCCAAAGACACCGATCACCATGATCTTTGGTGCAAAGGCAGCACCGGCCTATACGATCGCCAAGGACATTATCCATCTGATCTTGTGTTTGTCAGAACTGATCGCAAATGATCCGGAAGTAAGTCCTTATTTGAAGGTGGTTATGTTGGAAAACTATAATGTGACTTATGCAGAAAAGGTCATTCCGGCAGCAGATATCTCAGAGCAGATCTCATTGGCTTCCAAGGAAGCATCCGGAACAGGTAACATGAAGTTTATGTTAAACGGTGCGATCACGCTGGGAACAGAGGATGGCGCAAATGTGGAGATCCATCAGTTCGTTGGAGATGATAATATTTACATTTTCGGTGAATCCAGTGAGAAAGTCATTGAGTTGTATGACAAATCAGCGTACAGCGCAGAAAAGATTTACGATGAGAATCCGGATGTTGCCAAGCTGGTAGACTTTATTATCAGTAAGGAAATGTTTGCGGTAGGCAATAAGAAGAGCCTCATTCGCCTGTATATGGAATTAGTGACAAAAGACTGGTTTATGACATTGCTGGATCTGCAGGATTATATCCGTGTTAAAGAACAGGCATTTGCAGATTATGAAGATCGTAAACAGTGGGCAGAAAAAATGTTAGTCAATATTTCTAAGGCTGGATTTTTCTCCTCCGACAGAACGATCGCGCAGTACAACGAGGATATTTGGAAACTGTAATCATCATAGGGGGATGATAAAAGGGGGGCAATAAGGATGTCAATATTTTTAATGCTGATAGCGGCTGTTTTGTTCCTGTCGATCATTGCAATCGGTGCAGTGATCGTGGTAGTGATCTCGAACAAAAAATGGGGATATACCAAGGAGCGTGAGCGCGAGCTGGAAGAAGGCAGACACGATTAGAAAGGAGCGGTTTCATGAAGAAAATTGGATTTTTGACAAGCGGTGGAGATTGCCAGAGCTTGAACGCAACGATGCGTGGTGTAGCAAAAACATTATATGAGAATTGCCCGGATGTAGAGATTTATGGAATCCTGGAAGGATATAAGGGTTTGATCTATGGCAATTATCGCAAAATGGAACCGAGAGATTTTTCCGGAATTCTGACCGAGGGTGGAACGATCATTGGAACATCCAGACAACCGTTCAAACGGATGCGTACACCGGATGAAAATGGGTTGGACAAGGTGGAGGCAATGAAGTCCAATTACAAAAAATGGGGCTTGGATTGTCTGGTTATCTTAGGCGGAAACGGTACTCATAAAACGGCAAATCTTCTGCGGGAAGAGGGATGCAATGTAGTAACGCTGCCAAAAACGATCGATAATGATATTTGGGGAACGGATATTACATTTGGTTTTCAGAGTGCTGTCAATATTGCAACCAATGCCATCGACTGTATTCATACGACAGCAGCTTCACACGGCCGTGTGTTCATCGTTGAGGTGATGGGACATAAAGTGGGATGGCTGACCTTACATGCAGGTATTGCCGGAGGAGCAGATATCATCCTGCTTCCGGAGATTCCTTATGATATCGATCAGGTCATTGCAGCACTGGACAAGCGCACCAAAGAGGGAAAGAGATTTTCTATCTTAGCAGTCGCAGAAGGTGCCATTTCTAAGGAAGATGCCGCATTGACTAAGAAGGAACTCAAGGCAAAACGCAAAAATTCTCCTTATCCTTCTATTTCTTACGAGATTGGAAAACAGATCGAAGAAAAGACCGGACAGGAAGTTCGTATTACCGTACCGGGACATATGCAGCGTGGTGGAGAACCATGCCCATACGATCGTGTATTATCAACGAGATTGGGTGCAGCGGCTGCCAGAATGATCCTGGATGAGAAGTATGGATATATGGTGGGAATGTGCAATGGAGAAACAGTACCTGTTCCATTGGAAGAAGTGGCAGGCAAATTAAAGATGGTAGATCCTGAGTATTCTATGATCAAGGAAGCAAAAGATCTGGGCATCTGCTTTGGAGGTTAAGAAACATTATGTCGTATACGGCACTCTATAGAAAATTTCGTCCGAGTGAATTTGATGAGGTGAAGGGGCAGGACCATATTGTGACGACACTGCGCAATCAGGTATCTGCTAACCGTACCTCGCATGCCTATCTGTTTTGCGGAACGAGAGGAACCGGTAAGACAACGGTTGCCAAAATCCTGGCAAAGGCAGTGAACTGTGAAAATCCTAAGGATGGCAGTCCTTGTGGCGAATGTGAAATGTGTCGGAAAATTGCCGCACAGACTTCCATGAATGTTGTGGAGATCGATGCGGCTTCTAATAATGGTGTTGCTAATATCCGTGATATTATTGATGAAGTGCAGTATTCTCCGACAGAGGGAAAATACAAAGTATACATCATTGATGAGGTGCATATGCTTTCGACAGGTGCGTTCAACGCTCTGTTAAAGACATTGGAAGAGCCACCGGAATATGTCATGTTTATTTTGGCAACGACAGAGGCACATAAAATACCGATCACGATCTTATCCCGCTGTCAGCGTTACGATTTCAAAAGGATCACGATCGATGTCATCGCTGCCAGACTGCGGGAACTGGTCGATAGAGAACAGGTGGATGCAGAGGAAAAGGCACTTCGTTATATTGCCAAGGCGGCAGACGGATCTATGCGTGATGCGCTTAGTTTGTTGGACCAATGCATTGCCTTTTACTTTGGTCAGACATTGACCTATGACAGAGCACTGGAAGTGCTCGGAGCGGTTGATACCGAGGTGTACAGCCGTATGTATCGACAGGTTGTAGACTATCAGGCTGTCGGTTGTGTAGAGATCATTGATGAAATGATGATGGCAGGTAGAGATTTGGGGCAGTTTGTCAATGAATTTATCTGGTATCTGCGAGGACTGTTACTGTTGGATGCATCCGAGCAGGGAGAAGAGATGTTAGATGTCTCAGGCGAACGGTTGGAGCAGATGAAGCAGGAAGCGAAGATGGCGGATTCGGATCAACTGATGCGATATATTCATATCTTGTCTGATCTGTCGGGCAATCTGCGTTATGCATCGCAAAAGCGCGTTTTGGTAGAAGTGACTTTTATCAAGCTGTGCAAACCACAGATGGATGAGACGCAGGATCTGACCACGATAGAAAGCCGTTTGCAGAGTATTGAAAAGCAGTTAGAGCAGGGTGTTCCGACTACGGTGGTGCAGACAGTTGAAACTGCCACTACTCCTGTAGACGAAAAGCCGAAACCGCAGATTTTACCAAAGGCTGTGCCGGAGGATGTCAGAGAACTGGTAAAAAAATGGGTGGATGTTTTACAGAGATGCGATGCAGTGGAAAGAAATATGCTGTCCCAGGCGAAAAAGGTCGTGGGGGATGATGGCGTGTTGGTACTGCAATTTACGGATCCGATCAACGAAGGCTATTTTCAGCAGGATAATGGCAAGGCACTGGAAGCATTGCACGAGATCATTTCGGGTGTGTGCGGAAAGGATGTGGCGATCCAGACGCGCACGGTGGATGCAGAGATGGATTCCAGATTCCCGGATGTGATGGATCTCATTCAATTTGATGATGTTGAGGTGCAGTAAATATATTGAACATGTGATAAAGTGCTGCACGGGATCTGTAACGATAAAAGTCCGTATGACAACATGGGCGGTTTGGCTGTCTACAAAGTGTAGGTTTGGCTGCTCACAAAGGCTGTAGGTTTGTCTGCTCACAAAGGCACTTGTACAAAATAGAAACAAATGGTAGTATGGAACATACGCCAATAGAAATCTTATAATGAAGGAGGAATAGATCGAATGGCAAAAAGAGGTGGATTTCCGGGTGGAGCAATGCCTGGTAATATGAATAATCTGATGAAGCAGGCACAGCGTATGCAGCGCCAGATGGAAGAAAAGACAAAGGAAATGGAAGATAAAGTGTGGGAAGCAACCGCAGGCGGTGGAGCAGTGACGGTCAAGGTTTCCGGCAAAAAGGAAGTGCTTTCTGTCAAGCTTACAGAAGAAGTAGTAGATCCTGATGATATCGAGATGTTAGAGGATCTGATCGTTGCAGCTACCAACGAGGCACTTCGTAAGATGGAAGAGGAAAACGCAGCGATGATGCAGCAGTTGACTGGTGGTTTGGGCGGCTTGTTCTAGTCGGTCGATGATCATTTAGTTTTAGGCACAAAGTTCGCGATGCACAGAAAGCGTGTGCAGAAATGGGGACTAACATGGATGTATATAGCGCACAAATTACGAATCTGGTAGAGCAGTTATCGCATTTGCCCGGTATTGGTGCAAAATCTGCACAGCGCCTTGCTTTTCACATTTTGAATATGTCAGAGGAGCAGGTTGCGGGGTTGTCCGGTGCGATGATGGCGGCGAAGAAAAATGTAAGATACTGCAAGGAATGTTGTACTTATACGGATGGGGAGATCTGTCCGATCTGTGCCAATCCAAAACGCAACCATAAAGTGATCATGGTGGTGGAAAATACCAGAGATTTAGCAGCGTATGAGAAGACGGGAAAATATGATGGTGTATATCATGTACTGCACGGTGCAATTTCACCGATGGCTGGTGTCGGACCAAATGACATTCGTTTGTCGGAGTTGATGGTTCGGCTGCAGCAGGATGTGGAGGAAGTGATCGTGGCAACGAACAAAAACCTGGAAGGTGACACGACAGCAACCTATATCAGTAAATTGGTCAAACCGTTAGGAATTAAAGTGAGCCGTATCGCCAGTGGCGTTCCGGCAGGCGGTGATCTGGAGTATATTGATGAGGTTACGCTTTATCGGGCACTGGAAGGGCGCAGGGATATGTGACATGGCACAGAGATAATGCGTCAAAGATGCCGGATGCTATAAAGGTAGCAAGGTCTACAATAGTAGATAAATGCGTGGTCTGCAGGGTATAGTTGGGATCTTGCGTGGCAATTTGATTAACCGTGCCGGTAATGTACATATTGCCGATATGTGGCAGATCTTTTTTGACACCGATTCCGGGCATGAGGCTGCCGGGAGCCATATTGATCGAACCGATATTTTTCTTGTCGCCGAGTGCGGCATCGATTGCGATCAAGTAGGGAGTATCCCAGCGGGAATAGATCTCGCGGATCACATGTGGCAGATTGACCGCATGCACCGGATCGTGCAAAGTACCATATACATAGGATTTATGATAAAAAGATGCTTGATGCATCTTTTTTTTATTGAATAGGAAACTGCTCGTGGTATTGTGATGAAGGGCAAAACGCCGGTTTTGCTCTTTTTTGTGCTTTCCGGCGAGCAATGAGCCTGTGAAGGGTCCAAGGGAGTCTCCGGTCGCACGGTCGGAACCGATGCAGACGAACACGATGACCTGATTTTCGGCTACTGCCGTAGTGAAATATTCTTGACATTCTCTGCTAAAGGACGGTAGAGAAGATTTATCGCTATAACATCGGAAGTGTGACGGTGTGTTTGCAATGGTCTGTTCCATAAAAACCTCATTTCTGTGCTTGGATAAAAATGATTTGTTGTATTTAGTATGTTCATGAATGATCAAAAATATGCGGTCGAAATCTGTAGAGAAATAGCAGATCGGTAAGGCGGTTTTCGACAAAGAATTTACCGTAATCTTGTTACACTGAGTTCTGTTCCCAAATAGGAAAATGCTGATGCGGTAGTGCAAAGCCTGTGTCTGTGCGTGCGGGACGCAATCATAAGAGTGGCAGGAAAACGGCGCGTAGAAATGAGGAAGATTATGGAACAGAAATGGTATGAATATACTTCATTCCCGGACAATGTGAGACAGATTGGAGAAATTACTGGAGAGAAACGAATTTACATAGAGGATTATGTTTTGACCGATATACGAAGGATCTTTCAGGAAAAACAGGAAAGAGCCATCAGTGTTTTTCTGGGAAAGCAGGGGATGGGACAAGCAGAGGGCGGTTTGTTTGTCTATGGTTCTATCGAGGTGGATCTGACGGAAGATGGTGATCTGGGGGAAGAGCAGTGGGATGAGATCTATCGTGTCATTCACCAATATTTTCCGGGATCTAAAGTCGTAGGTTGGGGATTTGGCGTAGGACTGTGGAACAGTCAGATAGACAGTCAGGTGAGAAAACTCCAGGAGCAGCAGTTTGGTGACATGGGACAAGTGTTGTTTCTGGCAGATCTGTCGGAGCAGGAAGAAAAAGTATTTATATATGAAGATAATGCTTTTGAGGAGATGGCGGGGTATTTTATTTATTTTGCCAAAAATCCCTATATGCAAAATTATATGTTGCGAGATCAAAAAGAGGAGAGCTTTGAGGAGGGGTATGACGATGAGGTCACGAAGTCGATCAGACGCGCTATACATAAGAAAAAAACACGGCAGGAACATATGCAGATGGCAGCCTGGGGATTAGGTGCGGCACTTTTTGTACTTCTTTTGTTCGCAGGGAATCTGCTGCTCAAGAGCATGGATAGGATTCGGGCAATGGAAGAGGCGATACAGACGATTTCCGGTAGCTATGATACAAAAACACTTGCTAAACAGCAAGATGAGGCATCTCCTTCTGCCGTGACGACAGCACCCGGACAGACACCTGCATTGACACAGACGACAGCGCCAGATCAGACGGGAACACCGACGCGGACAGCAGCACCGACGCAAACGGCGGGAGCTGCTCGGACAGCGGTGCCGACACAGGTACCGGGTGCAGCGCAGGCGGCAACA
>JALEPA010000191.1 GCA_022766515.1 Lachnospiraceae bacterium
CACCTATGTAAGTAATAGTTCCCTGACAAGTAAATTTCTTTAAGTGGGCACAATTATAAAATGCTTCAATATCAATGGTGTGTATATCTCCTCTGACCTCAAATTCCTTAATGTCGCTCCCTAAAAATGCTACACCTCCAATATGCTCAAGAGAACCCAATACAACCACTTTTTTTAATTTTGTTTGATGAAAAGCATTTCTTGTGATGATCCTGACATTTTTGTCCAAAACAAGAGTCTTACCTCTATACTCTTTCGTAATGCCGTATACCGTCTTTCCGTCCGCACTATATACAACATGATTGCGTACTTTATAATGCCTGCTGTTCGCCGGCACCTGAATGTCAATCTTATCTGTTGACTGTTCCAGCGGTAACGCAAACCCCTTTTCATCGCAGTACTCCGTTGGATTAATATCTCCTGCAAAGGATTTTCCTAATGTAATTTTCTCCAAATTAACGCATCCGGAAAATGTACTATATCCTGCATATTTTAACGAATCAGGAAATTCGATTTCCCTGAGATCCGTTCCACCAAATGTCCCAAACATATACCAGTGCCTTGGATAACCTGTATTGTGATCATACCATTTCATTGCAAATTTTTTTGATCCTGAATATCGTGATTCATCTCCATCAGAAAATGCCAAGTCATTATATCGTTTCCACTCAGGAGTTCCTGATCCACAGCAATAAAATTTATGTTTTATACCGTCAAAATCATGCAGTTCTTTCACCTTATTTGCTTGATGCAAGTTTATCGTAGTAAGGCGATAATCTCTACAAAAAGCCCCTGCGCCCAACTCTGTCAACCCTCTTGGCAAAACAACCTCTCCTATAAATGCATTTCCAGCAAATGCCAGTGCCTCTATCTTAACAATAGAGTTCGGGATACGATATACTTGTTCTGTCTTCTCTACCGGATAATACACTAATGTCTTTTTGTCTTTAGTAAAAAGTACATTATCCTCTACGATATAATAAGGATTATTCTTATCAATGGTAATCTCAAATGAAGTAGTATAATTCTCCGTTATTGCCTTAACATCCTCCTGATAAGAACCACTAGATGTATATTGACTATCTCCCAGCCCCCACAATGCGCCAGCCTCAATAACCCGTACATTCTTCGGCAAATGAATGTGCCGGATATAAGGACTAATTTTATAATCCGGATCAAAAGTATCTGTTCCTATCTTTTCTAAGGAATTCGGCAACGAAATTTTGATCTCTTTTGTATCCTCCTCTTTGCCTAAATTGAAAAAAATCGGACCTCCATCCAACGCAGTGATTCCCTCTTCTACTTTAATCTCCTTGATGGGATGCTTATCTTGATCGAGATATTCAATATCATCTTCTTGTTCGCCCTTATCAATAACTTCATCTACGACTCCGGTTCCGCTAATCTTCAAGCACTGCTTTTCTTCATCATAAAACCATTTTGCATTGGCGCCACATTTTCCGGAAATCTTCCGAGAAGGTTCTGAATCATCTGAATTATCAACCGACGGACTTTGCTTTGCCATAGGCGTTCCTTCCGAAGTCTGTTGTTTCTGTGTCTTATTCGTATCTTGCATACTATCTGTGCTTTTAGAGCATGCAGAAAAAACGAAGATCATAGGAAAAATCGACAGATATACGAAAAACTTAACATACAAATAAAACTTATTGTTCATACCCATTCCTCCATCTCTTTTCAAGTAAATTAGAAACTACCATTCACTTTCATCTGATATTCTATCAAACCGATATTACTACTATCTATTAACTGACATTTTGAAACAATCATGTCATAATCTCACTAAACCGAGAATATCATATCCTCGCACTATCGTCAATGTTCAAGAAACTGATTTGACAGTGCCTATTTATTAGTGTACTCTGTTGCTAACAAATTGCTACGAATGTATTTTACACAAGTTAAACAACCATAAAATTCAAATCAAGATCATCACACAGAAACGAGGTATATCATGAATATTATGAAAAAAAATAAACAGAATGAACCTACCAACAATTTCCACATAGTAACGAACAGATGTTGTTTCCTTACACAAAAACACAAGCTACTCTGCTCTTTTCTGCTCCTCATTCTTGCAACCACGGCATTTTGGGGTGCCTGCTCCTTAAAATCATCAAAAAATGCAAACACTATGAAAGGAACAGCAAATAAAAATGTCCAGGAGACACCATTACCAAATCCAACCAATACACCTGTTGTGATTGCCTCCATAGCCGATAAGGTTGCCCCATTGACTATTACAGGAAAATGTGGTAAAAATGCAAAGTGGAGTTATAACACACGCGACCAGAAATTAATCATCAGCGGTACCGGAATTGTAGATCAGATCATCAAGTTATCCAAGCAATATATAAACGATTTTGAAAAGAAAGCAAAATACCGTGTCAAAGAGATCAAGATCGAAGAGGGCATTACCGCACTGGATGGTGGTGCATTGTTTTTCCACACTTGTCTAGCAAAAGGCATGAAAGAAATCAAAATCTCCTTACCTGATTCCTTAGAAAAGATCGGAGCAGATACCTTTGATCACGAGCAAGCTTCCTGCGTGTATTTTCGTCATATCCATCTGCCTAAGAATGTTCGTTATATAGAAGGCGGTGCATTTTGGGGACTTGGAGAGGATCAATGCGATGCAAAAACTCTGTCCAAGCTGTTCAAAAAAAAGTTGACGATCTCCATCGATCCCGACAATCCATATTATACCGTGGAAAACAATGTACTCTTTACCAAAGACAAAAAAGCACTGGTATACTATCCTTCAGAAAAGTTAGATAAAGTGTATGAAATTCCAAAATCTGTCACCAAAATCGAATCACTTGCCTTTGCAAGAAACCATTTCCTAAACAAGATTATTTTACCAGTCAATCTGGAGGAAATAGGTGATGGAGCATTTTGGGGTGATTCTTGCCTCTCGACCGTTAATCTCCATGAAGCATATAAACTTGAAAAATTAGGAGATTTTAACGGAAAAGTTCATAACTTACAAGGTAGCTATGTGAGCTCCGGCACTCCAATATGGGTACGGTATCCCTATATAGATGACATAACTTCTACAGAAGAGCAAAGGTATTACGATGCCAAAGAAGATGCTTATAAAATGATGGGAACATTTGAAGGAACCGATCTGCGAGAAATCCACTTTCCTGATAACTTGAAATATGCCGCTTATAATACCTTTTCCAACTGTGTCAACTTAGAAAAGATCACTTTAGGGAAATCATTTGCCGGTGATATCAATCCGGTCGACTATCTTGACAAGAAAGGCTTCCTATTGCCACTTGATCAATCAATAGACAAATTTGATATCCAAATTCCAAGTGAAAACAAACACTTTAAAATCAAAAACAATGTACTATACAGTGGCGACGGAAAAACAGTATATGGTATTACAAATTCTTACCAGGGCACTACCCTTACCTTAGATAAAACCGTTAAGAAAATTACAGCAAATGCCTTTGTCGACACCAAATTAAAAAAAGTGACTGTTCTTGGCGATCTGGAGTTAATCGGAAGATCAGCTTTCATGTACTGCTCTGACCTTAAATCTTTTGAAGCAATGGGAAATATCGATACCATCGGAATCGAAGCGTTTTACTATTGCGACAAGCTAAACAGAGTTGTTTGTCATGGAAAAATCAAAACGATTCGCATACAAGCATTTTACGGCTTTTCAAAGTTACAAGGATTTCCTACCGCTGAAAATGCGGTCGAAACGATAGGCATAGGTGCTTTACCCAACAATAAATAGAACAAAGCCACCCCCTAAAACAATTTATAGTGCTGCATCGGATACCCCAGCAATAGGTATTCCATGAAGTCATGCAGATAGATCATCGGTGCCGACAAAAAGAACCAAATATTACAATACAAAAGGCAGATCTGACCCCTGATATTATATTGCTCACCGGAATAATCCCATACTGCTAAATGCATATATCGATTCACGATCAGCCCTATGACAAATTCCACCCCTGTGATCATCAAACCGCACAGCAGCATTTGCCCTACCAGCGATGCTGTGTCTCCCAATATATTTTGAATGACCCCGACTAGCACGAAACAAAGTCCTCCCGCCAACAGCATAGAAATATGTGAATATCCCCTGGCAATGATCTCAATGGTACAATACAAAAAACCTCCGGTAAAAAACATAATGATGTATGCCTGCACAGGGTTCATACGCTTTCTCCTCCTTCCTATGTCGACTGGCGGTGCCAAAACACGCAAAATCAAAGTTCTCTCAAACTGACTTTAGTATAGACAAACCGCGATCTGCTTATTCCTGCATAAAATGGTAAATTTTTCGGTGTTCTTTTACGGTATAATGTGCTAACATATGGTTAGATTGCGTTGCAAAACGCTATGAACTACTATGTCGAGAAAGGAATTCGTGATTTTTATGA
>JALEPA010000231.1 GCA_022766515.1 Lachnospiraceae bacterium
AACCGACGACAAGTAATACACCGGACAGCAGCAGGGTTCCAATGGAGTCGCTCCCTCCACAAGGGTCAGGGGCACCAAATCCGACTACAATTCCTGATAGGACGCCACTACCAACGCAGTCTGTTGTGCCGGATCAAAAGGACGGTGAGAGTGATCCTGGAGATTCTTTACAAGGGCAGTCATCGCTAGGACTTGGCAGTTTAACGCAAAAGGGAAACGCATCTACCAAAGGGAATACGACCGTTCGAGCATTTGTAAAGGCAAACTTGCAATATCGGATTTTATCTGAGAAAAAGAAAACGGTTTGTGTTACCGGATGGAAGAAGAAAACAACAGTTCTTCGTATACCGAATAAGGTCAAATATCAAGGGACTACTTACCGGGTAACGCAGATAGCATCTCGCGCTTTTTCTAATAATCGAAAATTGCGAAAAGTCGTAATCGGTGATCAGGTGAGAAAGATCGGTGCATATGCCTTTTGTCAAAATTCAAAATTGCGGCAAGTGGTGATCGGTAAGAGGGTCAAAGTGATTGCCTCCCATGCTTTTTATCGGGATGAAAAAGTACAAATGATCCGTTTCCAAACAACCACAGATGTGACCATCAAGCAAAAAGCATTTTCGGAGATGAGTCGGAATGCAAAAGCAATCTTGAAGGGGAAGAAGAAGAGAATTTTGAAAAAAAGATTGCGAAAAGCGGGATTTCAGGGAAAAGTGATAGGATCTTGAAAGAGTGTGCTACTTTAAGTTAGTTTTTAAGACTTGAAAGAAAAAAACAGCGTTTTGCTTTTTGCTCCATTATACTACGAGCAATTTCCTATAGAGTAAAACAAAAAGGGAAACTACCCACACCATTGGTAGTTTCCCTTTGAAAAATCAATTTGCAAATTATGCAAGTTTATTAACAGCAATTGTAATACGGGAAATCTTTCTAGAAGCTGTTTTCTGATGATAAACACCCTTGCTGGCAGCTTTGTTGATTTCGGAAATTGTTGCGGTTAAAGCAGTTGTTGCAGCAGCCTTGTCATTTGCAGCAATAGCGGCATCGACTTTCTTAATAGCAGTCTTAACCTTTGACTTAATTGACTTATTGCGCTCTGCATTTCTACGCTCAACTAAAATTCTCTTTTTTGCTGATTTAATGTTAGCCATTCTCTTACACCTCCCAATCGTGAAATCTATGTGTTTCATCAAACCGGACACGGTCGGCTTTGAAGTAAACATACTCATATATAATAAAGAATAACACGATGCTTGTCAATACATAAAATCAAAAAAATGGGAAAAACTAGCAAAAGTAAGCACACAACTGGCAAAAAATTAGTAAGAGTTGGAAAAAACCGGTGGAAATTAGGACAAAACCAGAAAAGTGAGAGAAAAACTGATAAAAGCTAAAACAAGACCGATAAAATTCGGAACAAAATATTAGGTAACTGCAAAGTATAGCAAAAAGGAGTGCAAAATATGGAGCAAAGCAGAAAAAAGATCTGTGGAAGAACAGATCTGGCATTAGAGGTTAAAGAAAGTTTTCCGGAGGATTCTATAGAGATCGAAGGGGTCCGTCTGGAAAAGGAAACAAAAGGACAGCATTGCATTGAAGTCACTACGGTAGAGATCATGAATCCACAGGGAGCGGAGCAAATGGGAAAACCGGAGGGGCTTTATGTAACTTTAGAATTTAAAGAAGACGATACTCATGACTGGAAGAAACTTTTGGAAAAGCAGCTTTCGGATACCTTGCAGAAAATGATCCAAAAACATTGTTCCAAGGAGGCACCGCATTGCTATTTTGTGACCGGATTGGGAAATCGTTTTGCAACGCCGGATGCGCTAGGTCCTTATGTCGTAGAAAATATACGGATCGATCGGCATATGCAGCCTGAAAATATGATATCTGACAGCAAAGGTTCAAAGAAAAATACAGTGTGTGGAATTGTTCCCGGTGTAATGGCGCAGACGGGCATCGAAAGTGGTGAGATCATGAAAGGGATCATTGAACAGATCCGCCCGGATGTGCTCATAGCCATCGATGCGTTGGCAACTTGCAGTATCGACCGACTATGTCATACGATTCAAGTCACAGATACCGGGATCTGTCCGGGCTCCGGCATTGGAAATCATCGATTGCAGGTCAACCAACAGACAATGGGGATTCCGGTGATCGCGATCGGAGTACCTACGGTAGTCGAAGCGAATACGATCGTCTTGGAAAGTATGGAACGGTTTATGCGAAAACAGCAGTTTACAGAACAGGAAATCACTGCTTTTTTGCAAAATATTTCCAAGGAGTCGGTTGGAAATCTATTTGTCACGCCAAAAGATATTGAAGCGCAGATCAAACAGATTGGAGAGGTCATTGCAAGAGGAATTGATCGCTTTGTGCAAGAGTCCGCATAATGGGACATACCATACGGTAGTCATAGTTGCGCCAACTGTTTCATAGTCTTAAATAGATACCGGCAAACCAAACAGATGCAAAACAGGAAACGAGGAAATGGACGAGTATGGGCAAAAAGAAAAGACTTCGTATATGGCTTATGATCTGCATTGCTGCGGCAGGCTTCTATTGTCTCAGACAACTTTTTGTACAATACCAGCTGTTGGCAAAAGTAGAGGATTCTCTGCAAAGTTATCTGGTAGAGGAAGGATTTTCCCGTGTCGCATTGTATGAGGATCCTGAGAAATCGGAAGTTTCTCTGTTTCCTTCCTCTTTGTTACAATACGCTGCAAAGGAACAGACATCGGATGCACCGATCACGGTATGGAAAGATGCGTCAAAAAAGAGGGAAAAAACCACATCTTCCGCAGCAAAATCGTCTAAGGCACAGGCATCTCCAAAGCCTACATTGGTCGTGTTTCAAAACGGCTGCTTTGACATTACCAGAAACAATTCCGCAGTCAAACAGGCAGATGAAAAAGTGACAGCTGTCATGAATCAAAAAAAATCTGCTGCGCCCAAGAAGAAAGGTTCTGCCGGATCAGGGGGAAATACGATTGCTCAAAACAAGAAAAAGATCCAAGAGCTGCAGAAGAACAAAAATCGGCAGTATCTGTTAAAAAACTTTTATATTGTCGACTCCTCTACCTCGATCGATCCAACCGTGTTCCAGGTGAAAAAGATGCTGCAGACAAAGGTCACGATCAAAAAAGAGAAGAAACCGCAAATTTTGATCTATCATACACACGGTGCATCGGAATCTTTTTGCGATAGCCGAAAAGGAAAAAAAGAGGACAGCATCATTGGCGTGGGTGCTTGCCTTGCAGACATTCTCACAAAGAAATACGGTTATCATGTGATCCATGATGAAACGGCATACGATATGGTGGACGGACGGATCGACCGCAACAAAGCATACAATCAATCGCTGCACGGCGTACAGACGATTTTGCGCAAAAATCCAAGTATTCAGGTGGTGATCGATCTGCATCGTGATGGTGTAGGCAATGCCGTACATAGAACGACAGTGATTGATGGGAAGAAGACCGCACAGGTGATGTTTTTTAATGGGTTATCCCGTAACAAAAAGGGGAATATTGCCTATTTAGAAAATCCTAATCTGGAATTTAACTTAGCATTTAGTCTACAGATGAAATTGCAATGTATGAAAGACTATGCAGATTTTGCCAAACCCATCTACCTCAAAAATTATCGTTACAATCTGCATTTGCGCAGCCGCTCTCTGCTGATAGAGCTCGGAAACGAAAACAATACTTTACAGGAAGCAAAGAATTCGATGTCTCCTTTGGCAAAGGTGTTACATGAGGTATTGTCCGGAAAATAGAAAAATTTGCGAAAAAGTAAACATCTATGCTATACTGTTTCGGTATATAACAAAGGTAACGAGATGGAATAGGAGAAAAGAACAGCAATGGAAAGAATAGACCAGTCACATATTCGTAATTTTTGCATTGTAGCACATATTGATCACGGAAAAAGTACCTTGGCTGACCGCATCATCGAGAAGACCGGATTGCTCACGGATCGAGAAATGCAGGCACAGGTCTTGGATAACATGGACTTGGAACGCGAGCGCGGTATTACGATCAAAGCGCAGACGGTTCGTATCGTTTACAAGGCAAAAAACGGAGAAGAATATATTTTTAACCTGATCGATACACCGGGACATGTGGATTTTAACTATGAAGTTTCCAGAAGTTTGGCGGCTTGTGAGGGTGCGATCCTGATTGTGGATGCGGCACAGGGAATCGAAGCGCAGACATTGGCAAACTGTTACTTAGCATTAGATCATGATCTGGAGATCATGCCGGTCATCAATAAGATTGATCTGCCTAGCGCAGAACCGGAACGCGTCAAAGAAGAGATCGAAGATGTGATCGGTTTGGACGCATCAGATGCACCGCTGATTTCTGCCAAAATGGGAACGAATATCGAAGAGGTATTGGAACAGATCATTACAAAGATCCCTGCTCCGAGCGGAGATCTCGCAGCACCGTTTCAGGCGCTGATCTTTGATTCCTTATATGATGCTTATAAAGGCGTTATTATTTTCTGCCGTGTTTTTGACGGCTGTCTGCGAAAAGGACAGGAAATTTTGATGATGGCAACAGGCGCGAAAGCAGAAGTGGTCGAAGTGGGAATTTTCGGTGCAGGACAGTTCCTTCCAACCGAGGAATTATCTGCCGGTATGGTAGGCTACATTACTGCCAGCTTGAAAAATGTCAAGGACACGCGTGTCGGAGATACCGTCACCTTAGCGGAAAGACCATGTGCAGAAGCACTTCCAGGCTATAAGACCGTACAGCCGATGGTATACTGCGGTCTGTATCCGGCTGATGGTGCAAAATACGGAGATCTTCGCGATGCTCTGGAAAAATTACAGTTAAACGATGCTGCATTACAGTTTGAGGCTGAGACTTCCGTAGCTTTGGGATTTGGATTCCGCTGTGGCTTTTTGGGACTGTTACACTTGGAGATCATTCAGGAACGCTTGGAGAGAGAGTACAATTTGGATCTGGTGACAACGGCACCGGGCGTTATTTATCATGTATATAAGACAAATGGTGAGATGGTCGAAGTGACCAACCCATCCAATCTCCCGGATCCTTCCGAAATTGAACATATGGAAGAGCCGATGGTTAGTGCAGAGATCATGGTGACCACTGAGTTTGTAGGCGCGATCATGAATCTGTGTCAGGAGCGGCGTGGTATTTACTTAGGAATGGAATACATCGAGGAGACGAGAGCCGTTTTAAAATACGACCTGCCATTAAACGAGATCATTTACGATTTCTTTGATGCACTCAAATCCCGTTCGCGTGGCTACGCCTCTCTGGACTACGAGATGAAGGGATATGTGCCTTCTAATCTGGTCAAATTGGATATTTTGATCAACAAAGAGGAGATTGATGCACTTTCTTTCATTCTGCATGCAGATACCGCCTATGAACGCGGTCGTAAAATGTGTGAAAAATTAAAGAAAGAGATTCCAAGACAATTATTTGAGATTCCGATCCAGGCGGCTGTCGGCAGCAAGATCATTGTCCGAGAAACCGTTAAAGCAATGCGTAAAGATGTGCTGGCAAAATGTTACGGCGGTGATATTTCCCGAAAGAGAAAGCTGTTGGAAAAGCAGAAAGAGGGAAAGAAACGCATGCGCCAGTTTGGAAATGTAGAGATTCCGCAACAGGCATTTATGAGCGTATTAAAACTGGACGAAGAATAACCGAATGGAGTGAGATCAAATGTCCGATGATAAGACGGCACTGGCGTTATATGTGCACATTCCGTTTTGTGTCAGGAAATGCCATTACTGTGATTTTTTATCCAGTCAGGCATCCGATGAGGCAAAGAACAGATACCTGGATGCTCTGGGACAAGAATTGGCATATTATGCCCAAAAACTTGATGGTTATGAGATTCGGACGGTATTTATCGGTGGCGGGACACCGACCAGTCTGTCCGAGGAGCAGTTGTCTCTTTTGCACGAGTATCTTCATCCAATCCTGCAAAAGTATGGCGCATCAGAAATCGAATTTACCGTTGAGGCAAATCCGGGAACCTTATCACAGAAAAAAGCTGATCTTCTCTATCAGATGGGTGTCAATCGCATCAGCTTAGGACTGCAGTCCGCAAATGATAAGGAATTGGCGATGCTTGGCAGGATACACAGTTATGAAGACTTTTTAGAAAGTGTTTCCTATGTGAGAACGGCAGGGATCACAAATCTCAATGTTGATATTATGGCAGCATTGCCGGATCAAACCTTGGAATCCTATAGAGATACC
Source organism: Lachnospiraceae bacterium (assembly GCA_022766515.1). Classification (GTDB taxonomy): domain Bacteria; phylum Bacillota; class Clostridia; order Lachnospirales; family Lachnospiraceae; genus Butyribacter. Next base: position 6,246 of record JALEPA010000231.1, read on the forward strand.
TTAGAAAAGGTGATCGCAGTGCAGCCAGATCATATTTCGGCATATAGCTTGATCATAGAGGAGGGCACACCGTTTGCGGAGTGGGACAAGGCACACCGACTGCGACTGCCGGATGAAGATACCGAGCGGGAAATGGATGTCATGACGCAAAGACTTTTGGAAGCGAATGGCTACGAGCGGTATGAGATTTCCAACTATGCCAGAACGGGCAGAAAATGTCAGCATAATATCGTGTACTGGACATTAGGACAGTATCTTGGTGTCGGGTTGGGGGCGTCTTCCTGTTTTGGAGAAGAACGATTTACCAACACGACAACTATGGAAGATTATCTTTCGGAACAACCCGGAGAACATGCGAAAGATCGTGAGGCAATGACGACCAAAAGCAAAATGGAAGAATTTGTGTTTTTGGGGCTGCGGATGCGAAAAGGCATTTCTCTGACAAGGTTTGAAGAGCTCTTTTCCGAAAAATTTATGAAAATATATGGCAGT
>JALEPA010000001.1 GCA_022766515.1 Lachnospiraceae bacterium
GTCGATAACGATCATTTGATGACGATCAGCCCGGATGAAGGCGGTATGCGCCGTGCCGTTTATTATGCCAGCCAGTTAGGCGTTGATATGGGAATGTTTTATAAACGCAGAGACTACTCTGTCATGATCAATGGCGAACACCCTGTCGTTTCTATGGAATTTCTCGGAAACGATGTAGCGGGCAAAGATGTGATTATCGTTGATGATATGATCGCCTCCGGTAATACCGTATTAGAGGTTGCGCGCGAATTAAAGGAACGCAAAGCTGCACGAGTGATCATCTGTGTGACTTTCGGACTGTTCAGCAACGGACTGAAGCATTTGGATGAAGCCTATGACGAGGGCATCTTCGATGACATCTATACGACAAACCTCTGCTACTGTCCGGAAGAACTGTTGCAGAAGCCATATTATCACAATGTAGATCTGAGCCGTTACATTGCCCTGATCGTTGACACGCTGAACCATGACACATCTGTCAATGATATCATGGATGCAACCGCTAGGATTCAGGAACTTCTTGAGAAGCACGCTTCCAAATAAATCCATTGAGATTGCCGCGCTTACCGGCAGTCGCACGATGGGAAAATAAAATAGAACTATGACAGCAGGTGCACACCCCGGAAACTTGAATATGTTCGGGCAGCGCACCTGCTTTTTTTAGCGTCTCATAACAGGCGGCATACAGATCCAACTGATATTTTCCGGGCATCTTTCCGGGTGCTAAGATCTCATCCCATAAAGATGGCTCATATACGGCACGAAATGCCTCTGCTACTTCTTCACTCACTTCATAACAATCCTGACAGATCGACGGACCGACCAGACATCGTATGTCTCCCGGATCGCTGCCAAATTCCTGCTGCATCCGCTTGATCGTCTTTGCCCCGATCTCTCCGACCGTTCCCCTCCATCCGGAGTGGGACGATGCCACTACTTTATGCACCGGATCTGCAAAAAACAACGGTACACAATCTGCATAAGAGGTAGCAAGCACCAGCTCCTCTTCTTCCGTGATTATACCGTCCACACCTGCCAAGTGCTTTTCTATCTTGTCGCCTGCCGCCATCTTCTCCGTGACCACTTCCACTTTGGTGTCGTGTACCTGGTCGGAAAAAACAAGCCGTTCCGGTGCGATCTGCAATGCCTTACTCATAATGCGATAATTCTCCCGCACCGTTTCGTCATCATCGCCACGATTCCAGCCAAAATTCATCTCCGCTAAATATCCCTGACTGATCCCACCTAATTTCGTGGAAAATGCCATCCCCATCCAATCGGCTTCTTCCTCGAAAATAGAAAAAGACAAAAAAGGAACGCCTGCATGGATCTGCAAAGTCGTCTTCTGCTTTTTTGTCTCTCTTGCGTATTGTTTTGTGCTCTTTTGTTCTGCTCCCCACTTGGTCATTCCAAATTGCTGTTCCACCTGTTCCCAGGTCCATGTATTTGCCATTCACTCACTCCTCATACTCAAATGCATTGATCAGATGTCTGATCTTCCTGCCCTGTATTTCGATCACATCAAAACGACAGGGTTTCTCCTGCTCATACCCATGATAGCTATAATAATGCAGCGCCGTCCTGCTGATATGCCTGCGTTTTCTATAATCTACTGCAGTCGAGGGGCTTCCGTAACGGTCACTTTGTCGATATTTGATCTCAACAAATACTAAAGTCCCCTGTTGTTCCGCAATAATATCAATCTCCCCATAGTGACAGCGGTAATTTTGCTCCAAGATCAGATAGCCGTTGCGCTCCAAATAGCGCGCCGCTATCCCCTCGTACTGTGCTCCCTTTTGATGATTATTTTGTTTCAATCCATTCTCCCTATTCCCTATCGTTACTCTAAATCCTATTTGCGCAGTTTACCGGCATCCCATTTTTCCTTGACTTTATCCATCGAGTCCACGAATACCAACACCTCTGCCACAACCTGATACAATTCTTTCGGAATGTACTCTCCAATATCCAGATGTTCCAGCTTGCTCGTCAGTTTTTCATCTTTATGAACCGGAATATCATATTCCTGCGCTTTGTCTAAAATCTTTTCTGCCAGATAGCCATGACCGCTTGCTATGACCTTTGGTGCCTGATCGGTACTTGGCTCATATTCCAGTGCGATAGCTGACTTTTTTTTCGGTGTCTGCATATGCTATTCCCCCATTTCTATGGCTGGTCTTACACAAAGTTTTTGATAAAACTTCTTCTGTGAATTGGGCAAGGACCATATTGTTTGATTGCCTGAATATGTTCTTTGGAGCCGTATCCCTTGTGACCCGCAAATCCATACTCCGGATATAATTCATCCATCTGTATCATGATACGGTCCCTTGTCACTTTTGCCATGATACTGGCTGCTGCGATGGATACGCTCTTTGCGTCTCCTTTTACGATCCCGACCTGTTTTTGTGTGACATTCGGAATATGTACGGCATCGACCAACAAAAGATCCGGTGCCGGCATCAACTGTGCGACCGCATCCTGCATCGCCTCATAAGTTGCCTGCAAAATGTTGATCTCATCGATTCGCTCCGGTGATGCCATTCCCACCGCCCAGGCAACTGCCTTTTCTTTGATCTCCTCATAAAGTTGATCTCTGCGAGCCGCTGACAGCTTCTTAGAGTCGTTCAGATATAAGATCTCCACATCCTCCGGCAGAATAACCGCTCCAGCCACGACCGGACCGGCAAGCGGACCTCGCCCTGCTTCATCGACACCGCAAATATAAGTATAGGCAGCATATTTATCCTCAAACCTGTGCATGACAGCCAAACGCTCTCTTTCCTGCACAAGTTTCTGTTGTTCTCTGCGATATTTCGCGACCAGATTTTGCACTCCCTTTCTGGCATCCTGCTCATAAAGCTGTAACAACGACTCTCTTTCTTCCTGTGCTTCCTCTAATTCTTTACGGATCTGTGCGATCGACTGCATACTATTCCCCCGTTGTGCGCTATTTTATTTTTCCTATCTTAGAAAATGGCAAAATGCGCATCTGTGCTTTTCCTATAATGTTCTTCCGTCGGACAAGTCCCACATAGCTGCTTCTACTGTCCGTACTCATGTTTCGATTGTCGCCCAGAACAAAATACTCATCATCCGCCAAAGTGATCGGATCTGCGGCATCTCCCGGATCAGCAATCGTATCATCCTTACCGTATATATCGTCCTTTAATTCATTTCCGTTGATATATACTTTTCCTTCTATGATCTGTACCGTCTCTCCCGGCAATCCGATCACTCTCTTAATATATTTCGTGTCGGAATTGTAATACGGTACCGGGAATACCACGACATCATATCTCTGCGGATCTCCAAAATGATAACTCATCTTCTGGATCAATACGGTATCTCCATTGGTCAGGGTACTCTCCATCGATTCCCCTTCTACTTTTGTAGGATGTACTACAAAATTTGTCACTACGGACGCCAAAACATACGCAATGACAACGCAGATCCCTACCACCAAAATATTAGCAAACCAGCGTGACAACTTAGATTGCTGTTTTTTCACTTCAGGATCTTCACTCTTATCTTTGACATAACCTACGACACCTGCCGCAACGGTTGTCAATTTATTTCCCGCATCTTTCAACATTTCCAATGCCTTCTGTGCAGGCGGCAGTTCTCCACTTTCCTCTCTTTGCTGCCTGATCCTTGCCTTTTCCCGGTCGGACTGCCGTTGGATCATTTCCTTGCGCTTGGCTTTGGACTCATGCATTTCTTTTTCCAGACCCTGTGCAAAAATTGCATTGATCTCCTCTTCCGACATCTTCTTTTGTGGTGCCGCCTTGGTCTGCGGACGAGTCACACCCGTTTGATGATATCCCATCTCCCCACCACGCATCGTTTCCTGTCCTGTATAAGGTGATGTTTCCGTTCTTGCATATGTTGCCGCCGTCTGTGCACTTGCCTGTTCCTGCTCTACATAAGCTGTATCCGTCTGCGCGTAGCGCTGCTTTGCCTGTGCAGACTCCAACTCTAACTGCTTGCGTCTGGCATCCAGCTCGGCAATCTCTGCCTGTCTGCGAAGCTCTTCTGCTCTCTCGTGCAGTCTGATCGCCTCTGCCTCCGCTTCTCTGGCTGCAAGCTGTCTCTGTCTTGCAAGCTCACTATCGCTTTGCGCATAGGTCGTTCTGGCTGCAAGCTGCTCTTCCTGCTGGCGTTTTAACATTTCTGCATTTGCCGCCTGCTGACGCTGTCTGTCAGCCCTTGCCGCCTGTGCCTGCTGGCGTTTCTGCTCCTCTACGCGTCTTCGTAACAATTCTGCCTGATCGGCTTGACGATTCTTCTGCTGCTCCAACCGCACCCTCGCCTGTTCCATAGCGGCTGCCTGTTGTCTCGCCTCATTCTCTCTGCGAAGGCGTTCTCTCTCTGCCGCCTCTCGTTCTGCCTGTCTGCGTAAAAGTTCTTCCTGCGCTTGCTGCTTCTGCGCCTGCTGGAGTGCTTCCTGTTGTTTCTGTTTGGCAATCTGCTCTCTCGCTCTTGCCACAGCCTCCTTCTGTGCCTGTTGAAGTTTAGCGATCCGCGCCTGTTCCATCTGTTGTTTGCGCAGAGCCTCCTCGTTGGCTCTCGCTTCCGCCTCCGCCTTGGCTCTTGCCTCTGCTTCCGCCTTGGCTCTTGCCTCTGCTTCTGCCTTCGCTCTTGCTTCCACTTCTGCTTTTGCTCTCGCCTCCGCTTCTGCCTTGGCTCTCGCTTCCACCTCTGCCTTGGCTCTTGCCTCTGCTTCTGCTTTGGCTCTTGCCTCCGCTTCCGCTTTGGCTCTCGCTTCCGCTTCTGCCTTGGCTCTTGCCTCTGCTTCCGCCTTGGCTCTCGCTTCCGCCTCTGCCTTGGCTCTTGCCTCCGCTTCTGCCTTCGCCTGTTCTTCCTTCAAGCGTTCATTTCTTTGATTTGCAGCCTGTGCCTGACGCGCTCTTTGTAACGCCATCTGTCTGGCGCGTTCCTTTGCTTCTTCCTGCTGTCTCTTTTCTTCCTGTTCCTCTTCTAACAGACCATATACTTCTTTTTTCTTTGTTTCTTTCTGTTTCTCTTTTCCACGAAACAGACCTCTTTTTTTATGTTCTTTTTTCTCCTGTTTGACAGGGGACTCTTTCTCTGCAGAAACCACCGTCTCCTTTTGAGGTGCTGCTGCCCCCTGCTGCGTAGACGATGTTGCTGCCACTGACGGCCTAACCGGTGTCTGCGTGGACGATGCTGTTGCCACTGACGGCCTAACCGGTGTCTGCACAGATGGTGTCTTTGCCACCTTCTGCTGCACCGATGCCTGTACGGACGATTTCACGGCCTGCTGCACCACTGTATTTCCCGCTGTACTCACACTCCCCGTTTGCCGTACAGGAGAAGATTGCGAAACAGATGACGCACCAACAACTCCTGAACTGCCTGTTTCTTCTAAAACAGCATCCCAGGAGTGGGTCGTATTATTCGTTAACTCGGATTTCATCTCCGAAAGCATACGGTCAGTTGCCGTGTCTGACGGCGTACCATTCTCATCAGATGGCTCCGCATAAAAATCTTTAATTTGACGACAAAACTCAAGGCTGTCCTCGATTTCGTTCTTATCGTACATACTGTTCCCCATTTCTGCCTAATGTACTTTACTCCCTAACACCAAAACGCATCATTTGTTTTCTACATTCGTCGGTAACTCCAAACTAATCGCACCAAGCTTCCCTGCTCGGAAATCATCGACAAGACATTTTCCTGCCTTATCAAGATCCAGCTCACCGCCCGCTTTCAGACAGCCTCTCTTCGCTGCGATCTCTGCGATCTGCTCTTCTGCTGTCTCTTTCTTTGGTATACCGTAAAACTCTGCTACCGCATCCGGATATTTCTCCTGCAAATACTTTAACAGCAAAATACTCAACTCATACAAATTATACAACTCATCTTTGATCGAGCCTATATAAGCCAAACGAAGTCCCACTTCCTGATCTTCAAATTTTGGCCACAGGATACCCGGCGTATCTAACAGTTCCACATTTTTGTTCAAGCGGATCCATTGTTTTCCCTTGGTCACTCCTGGTTTATTTCCCGTTTTGGTACAGGCTTTTCCTGCAAAACTATTGATAAAAGTAGATTTTCCAACATTAGGAATCCCTACGATCATGGCACGGATCGGTCTGTTTAGGATTCCGCGCTTTCGATCTCTCTCAATCTTTTCCTTGCAAGCCTCTTTTATGACATCATGTACTGCTTTGACGCCTTTTCCTTTCTTGGAATTGACTTTTGCAACAAAGTAGCCTTTCTCTTCATAATATCGGATCCACTGCTCGGAATAAGCGGGATCTGCCAGATCGTACTTATTCATCAGAAGGATCCTGGACTTGCCATTTGCCAACTGATCAATATCTGGATTTTTGCTGCTATATGGCACACGGGAATCTACCAACTCAATGATCACATCGATGAGTTTGATGTCTTCCTGCATTGCTCTTCTCGCCTTGGTCATATGACCCGGATACCATTGAAACTGCATATTGTTTCTCCATTTCTTTATTTTGTTTGTGCAGACGCCTCCGGACTTGCTGATGGGTCAGAAGGTTTCTCGTGTTCAAAGGCATTGATGTAATTGATCAATGTAATGGAATTGGTACGGATCCAAGCCTTTCCTACGATGTCGCTCTTGAGGACATTGCCTACATTGGCATTTCTGCTGTCCTCGCACTCATTTCGGTTGTCGCACAACATAAAATATTCATCCGCCCCTAACTTCAACTCTTCTAACGCCAAACCACCATTTTCCATCTGTGGAAAATCATATTTTTCCTTCAGCTTTTTGCCATTGATATATACACTGCCATCCTTGATCTGCAGTTTTTCTCCCGGCAGACCAATCACACGCTCTATCGTGTAATAACTATGTTGTGAACCATCGTGTTTTACCACCACAACATCATTTCGTTTGACCTTATGCAGATGGTAAGACATTTTATTGATCAAAATCTCATCCCCATCTTTCAAGGTTGGTTTCATATAATCTCCGGAAACCGTCATCTTTTCCAGCCCAAAATGCGTGATCGCATAGGCAACAAAAAGCACGACAGCGATCTCAAGGATCCATAAGACAACACGCAGAAAAATTTCTTTGCGCTTCTTGCTGTGATCCTCCAGGTCAAAATCATATTTCATAGTAATTCTAGATTCCTTTCTCAGCCCACAAACTTATTTGCGGTTAACTGCAATACTCCCGCAACAAACGCAGCGCATGTTTTTTGATCATACATTCATAGTGCTCCTTGCAGTATTGCTCTACATAAGTCTGACTGGAGCATAGCGTACCATAATCCATCAGTCTGCGGCATAAATGCTGGTATTCTTCCATTTTCAGCTTGCCTTTTTTGACCAGCAAATAGTAAGTTCCACTTTGCTGATCCCGATACAATCTGCTGGATATGTTCTTTTCACTCTGGTAATCCACTGCAAATTGCTCAATCTGCTGCATATTTTCAAACGCATACACCTTTGCTGAATTGATCAAACGCTTTTCCTTCTCGCGCTGTATCTTCTCCAACTCACGCATATGTTTCTCATAATCTTTGCTCTGTTTCTTATCGGTCGGAAGATTGTTCTGCTGAAATGCTTCCATATCCTCACTGGTATGTATCGTGTCAGCATCTAACGCTTTCTCTTCCTTCTGTAAATGCGTCAAAATATCTTCCGCCGTCTTCTCATCGATCATGCCTGCCATTTGCTGTATGTGCTGTAACATTCCCTGCAAGCTGTCCGGATTGCGATCCGAAAAAGTAATATTCAAGGAATTATCCGGCAAACGCATCAACTGCATGGACACCATTCCACCCTCTGCTTCATAGCCGATCTCTTCTCCTGCTCGTTCTACGATCTGCTCTAAAAACTCTCTTGCCTTCTCCTGGTCCGTAAAAAAATCTTCAATCTGAAATCCATATTCCTGCATTTCATCTTCCGTCAATCGGCACTGTACCGTATTTTTATCTATTCTACGAAAATCCATGAAATCCCTCATTTCTATTGATATGTTTGCTTTTTGTCCTATCCGGGATAAAAGCCGACTGCCGCCTTGTCATCTCTGCTCAAAAAGCCTGATAGACAACCTCGCTACAGTCCTCATTATCTTAATCCTAAATATAGATTCTGTCAAATCCAACAATCGGGTAAAATTCTGAATTTTTTGTGATTTTATTAAGAAGAAAAAATAAAGATCACAAAGAAGCTGCCCACCTTGACAGCAACCGTAGAGTTTCCTATACTAGAATAGTCTATTATACTCTCTTTTCTCAAGAGAGCAACTTTACATAAGGAGGAAGAAAAATGAGAAACCAAAGAAGTATTCCGTTGTACATCGTTTTAACGCTTGTAACCTGTGGTCTGTTCGGCTTATACTGGTTCGTTGTTCTTACCGATGAGACAAACGAGGCAACAGGAGAAACGCAGTTAGCAGGCGGTGCACTTGCCCTGATCCTGACCATTATTACTTGTAACATTTATGGTTGGTACTGGGCATACAAGATGGGTGAAAAAGTTGATATCATCAAATCCCAGAATGGACAGCCAGCCGGCAACACCGGTATTCTGTTTATCATTCTGCAGGTACTTGGTCTGGGAATCATCAACTATGCACTTGCACAGGATGCCTTAAACCACGCTGCATAAGCAAACACAACAATAACTAAGCTGTAAGGAAGCATACAAATGAAAACAAATTTGATCCGGAAACTGATACTTCGCGATATACTGATCGCTGTGACACTGGCTGCTTATGGAATTTTTGTCAGCCTCTTCCACCGAGGTATTCCCTGTGTCATCAACTACTTTACCGGATTGCAATGTCCGGGATGTGGAATTTCCCGGATGCTTCTATCAATGCTGCATGGGAACTTCCATGCAGCATTTTCTTTTCACCCGTTTCTATTTATCACCTGGCCATTTCTTGCCTATCTGATCCTAAAAGCAGATTATCATTATATTCATGGTCGCGGCATGCGATTAAGCAAAACAGATACAATTTTAACCTGCCTATACATCATCGCTCTGCTATTATTTACAGTTGCAAGAAATCTGCCATAGCGGTTTCCTCTTCTATTACAAAACTCCAAAATACAACAGTACCAATGCACCTAACACAATGCGATACCATCCAAATGGTTTAAAGTCGTGTTTCCGGATATAACCAAGCAGGAAACGGATAACAGCAACAGATACCAAAAATGCCGTAAGCATTCCCACAAGGAGCATTCCCAATTCTACAGGTGTAAAATGAAGTCCAAACTCTAATACTTTCATCAGACTGGCACCAAACATGACCGGAATCGCCAAGAAGAAAGTAAATTCTGCGGCAACAGTTCTGGACAATCCGATGACCAGACCACCGATGATAGTCGCACCGGAGCGTGAAGTTCCCGGAAATACCGCTGCGATCAACTGGAACATACCGATCAGAAAAGCACTTCGATAGGTGATCTGTGCGATCGTATTCACCTTTGCCTCTCGGTCTTTATTCCATCGCTCGACGATCAAAAATACGATACCGACCAGGATCAGCATCAAAGAAACGACCTTGTAATTATAAAAAGCAGCTTCTAACGCATCGCCCCACACAATCTCTACAATAGCTGCCGGAATACAGGCAACTAAGATCTTAAACCACATGGAAAAAATATCTTTTTTTATGATTCCGTTTTTCTTTGTAGTGAACGGCCAAAGCTGGTTCCAAAACAACAGAACAACCGCTAAGATGGCTCCAAGCTGGATAACCACTAAGTACATATTCCAAAAAGATTCTGACACATTCATCGGCATAATCTTTTCTAACAAGATCATATGTCCGGTACTGCTGACCGGAAGCCATTCTGTGATCCCCTCTACAATTCCATATAAAATTGTTTTAATCCATTCCATACTTTTATCCTCGTTTCTGCAAATTTCTTGCCTCTTTTTCGTTGGAAAAATAACAGGTCAGGCACTGTGCTTATGACCGCTCCGTAATAGAGTACATTTCTTTGTACAATGATTTTCTAACAAAACAAAAGGCAGAACTTCTTGTGAAGTTCTGCCTCATTATATCCTATTTCGTAGACAAATAGAACAGAAATTACCAATAATTTCAAAAATGTTTAGAAATTATTTAACTACTTTCTTTAATTCCTCTGTCAACTTAGGAACGATCTTGTTCAGGTCTCCAACGATACCATAATCAGCTACATCGAAGATTGGAGCTGTCTCATCTTTGTTGATTGCAACGATGATGTCAGACTCTTCCATACCTGCTGTATGCTGGATTGCTCCGGAAATACCGATTGCGAAGTATACATTAGGACGAACTGTCTTACCTGTCTGACCTACCTGCAACTCTTTTGGAAGCCATCCATTATCTACTACGGCACGAGAGCAGCTTACTGTACCACCGATCACATCAGCAAGATCCTGTAACAGCTTGAAGTTCTCTGCACTTCCAACACCACGACCACCAGATACAAGGATCTTAGCGTCCATAATGTCAACTGTGTCAGAAAGCTCTTTTACTACATCCAAGATCTCAACATATTTGTTGTTTGGTGTAAATCCAGGATTGTACTCGATCACTTCTGCCTTAGCACCAGCGATTGGCTCGATCTTCTGCATAACACCAGGACGAACTGTTGCCATCTGTGGACGGTTGTCCGGACATGCGATCGTAGCAATTGTGTTACCACCGAATGCTGGACGAGTCATAAGAAGCTGATTGTGCTTCTGCTCCTGATTTGGAATTGGATTGATTGGGAAATCACCAATCTCAAGTACTGTACAGTCTGCTGTCAAACCTGTAGCCACACGAGCGGATACACGAGGACCAAGGTCACGACCGATTGCTGTAGCACCAACCAAAACGATCTCAGGCTTGTACTCGTTGATAACAGAAGCTAATGCGTGTGCATATGGCTCTGTTCTGTACTCTTTCAGTTCAGGATCGTCTACAACGATAACCTTATCTGCACCATACTCAGCCAACTGATCTGTCAAGCCTTTTACATCAGAACCGATAAGAACTGCTGTAACATCTGTGTTCAAATCCGCAGCCAATTCTTTTGCTTTTCCAAGCAATTCAAAAGCGATACCGCTTAATTCGTTGTCTACCTGCTGTGCATAGACATAGACACCCTTATATTCTTCTAAACCCATTTTAGTCACCACTTTTCCTTATTATTCTTAGATTACATGTTTCTCTTTTAACTTGCCCATGATATAGGAAACTGCCTCATCAGGAGAATCTGGAGTTACTACTTCACCAGCACCCTTCTTAACCTTATCAGATGCCTTGGCAATCTTTGTAGGAGATCCTTTCAGACCTAAGTTTGCATCATCTACATCCTTAAGATCTGCTCTACCCCAAACAGTGATTTCCTTCTCGAATGCATCGAAAATTCCACCTGGAGTCATGTAACGAGGCTCATTCAACTCAGAAAGAGCAGTTACGAGACAAGGCATTTTAGCCTTTAATACATGATATCTGTCATCATACTGACGCTCAACGATAACACTATCACCCTCAACCTTAATGTCCTTAGCATAGGAAATTACAGGAATATCCAAATGCTCAGAAATCTGAGGACCAACCTGTGCTGTATCACCATCGATAGCCTGACGACCTGTGATGATCAAATCATAATCAATGTTTCTTAATGCACCGGCAATCGTGGTAGATGTTGCCCATGTATCTGCTCCACCGAGCACACGATCGGTAACAAGAATACCCTTGTCAGCGCCCATAGCCATTGCTTCACGAAGAACTTCTTCTGCCTTTGGAAGACCCATCGTCAATACAGTAACTTCTGCACCTGTTTTATCTTTGATTCTAAGTGCTGCCTCAAGACCTGCCTTATCGTCAGGGTTCATGATGGCAAGCATTGCACCTCTGTCCAGTGTACCATCAGCGTTGAATTTAACGCCGCCCTTAGTATCTGGAACCTGCTTTATACATACTACAATTTTCACGGCAATGTCACTCCTTGTCTTTATAATTTTTACATTTTCAGTTCATTATCTTAACAGAGAACCAGAGATTACCATACGCTGAACTTCTGATGTTCCCTCGTAGATCTCTGTAATCTTTGCATCACGCATCATACGCTCAACATCGTACTCTCTGATATATCCATAACCACCGAACAACTGAACGCATTTTGTAGTTACTTCCATAGCAGTCTCTGCTGCGAAAAGCTTAGCCATAGCAGCTTCAACAGAGTAAGATACTTTTGCACCATCAGCAAACTGCTGTTTCTTAAGTGCAGCCTTGTATACAAGGTTCTTAGCAGCCTCAACCTGAGTTGCCATGTTAGCAAGCTGGAACTGCGTGTTCTGCTGCTGTGCAATAGAACGACCAAACTGCTTTCTTTCCTTTGTATACTCGATTGTACGATCAAGAGCACCCTCTGCAAGACCAAGAGCCTGTGCAGCGATACCAATACGACCACCATCCAAAGTATGCATTGCGATTGGGAAACCTTTTCCTCTAACACCCAACAATGCGTCTGCAGGAATACGGCAATCCTCGAAGATCAACTCGTATGTTGAGGATCCACGAATACCCATCTTCTTCTCTTTTGTTCCGAAGGAGAAACCTGGAGTTCCCTTCTCAACGATAAATGCAGAGAATTTCTTTACTTTTCTTCCTCTCTTGTCCTCGATCACATCTGTGTAAGCGATGATGATATATACATCACCAACTTTACCATTTGTGATAAAGCACTTAGAACCATTCAGGATCCACTCGCCTGTAGCTTCATCCTGTACAGCCTTTGTCTGAACACCCTGTGCGTCTGTACCTGCACCAGGCTCAGTCAAACCGAATGCACCGATCTTCTTACCGCTGCAAAGGTCTGGAAGATATTTCTGCTTCTGCTCTTCTGTACCATAAGTAAGGATAGGATCAATGCAAAGAGAAGTATGTGCAGATACGATAACACCTGTTGTACCGCAAACCTTAGACAACTCCTCTACACACATGATGTATGTCAGGATGTCTGCACCCTGTCCACCATACTGCTTTGGTACCGGAATTCCCATGAATCCGCTCTTACCCATCTTGTCCACAGTTACCTGTGGGAATGCTTCTGTCTCATCTGTTTCCTGAGCCAGAGGCTTAACTTCATTCTCAGCGAAATCTTTGAATAACTGTCTCGCCATCTCATGCTGTTTACTTAATGTAAAATCCATGATTTCATTTACCACCTTTCATTGATTTGTGCAAATAAATTATTTGCTGTAGTCATAGAATCCCTTACCAGTCTTCATACCAAGCTTACCGGCACGAACCATCTTTCTAAGAAGTGTGTGTGCACGATACTTGCTGTCGCCTGTCTCTTTATAAAGAACATCCATGATTGCCAGGCAGATATCAAGACCAACCAGATCACCAAGTGCCAAAGGTCCCATTGGATGGTTAGCTCCAAGCTTCATAGCTGTGTCGATACCCTCTACAGATGCAACACCGTCTGCGTAGATGCCAACTGCCTCGTTGATCATTGGAATAAGGATACGGTTTACAACGAAACCAGGTGCCTCATTTACCTCAACAGGAGTCTTGCCGATCTCTTTAGAGATCTCAATGATCTTGTTTGTTACTTCATCAGTTGTGTTCTCGCCGCGAATTACCTCAATAAGCTTCATTACTGGAGCTGGGTTGAAGAAGTGCATACCGATTACAGGTCTGTTGATTCCGGCACCGATCTCTGTAACAGAAAGAGAAGATGTATTTGTAGCAAAGATGCAAGCATCGTTCTTTACGATCTCTTCCAACTCTTTGAATGTCTGCTTCTTAACATCCATAACTTCCAAAGCTGCCTCTACGATCAGATCGCAATCTGTACAGATCTCTTTTGTTCCTGTAGTGATCTTAGCAAGGATAGAATCTGCTGCTGCCTGATCCATTTTACCCTTTGCGATTCTCTTCTCAAATCCTTTGGCAATTTTGTTTTTACCATTTGCTGCGAACTCTTCGTTGATGTCGCACAAATATACTTCATAACCTTCTGTCTGTGCAAATGCCTGCGCAATACCAGAACCCATTGTTCCTGCACCAATAACGCCTACTTTCATAATAGTACCTCCATATATTATATTTTTGTTATGTGAAAATGTACTAAGGGATGAATTTCTTCATCCCCTATTACATTTCACTTCAAACCTGTATTAGCAATTTTTGAAAGGAACTACTTTCACTTTCTCCTCCTTAGGAGCTAAGAAGTTGCCCATTCCTGCTTTCTGGTCTTCTGTCTCAAAACAGTCACCAAATAACTTCTCCTCGATCACAACAGCCTCATCAATGTTTACCTGAAGACCATCGTTGATCGCTTTCTTGCAGTTGCGGACAGCAATAGGTGCCTGCTTAGCAATACCTGCTGCCATCTTCTGTGCTGCAGGAAGAAGTTCTTCCTGTGGATATACTGCATTAACAAGTCCAATGCGGTATGCTTCCTCAGCCTTGATATTTCTAGCTGTGTAGATCAGCTGCTTAGCCATTCCAGGACTTACCAAACGAGCAAGTCTCTGTGTTCCACCAAATCCAGGTGTGATTCCAAGACCAACCTCCGGCTGACCAAATACAGCATTGTCAGAGCAGATACGAATATCGCAGCTCATTGAGATCTCACATCCACCGCCCAATGCAAAGCCGTTTACAGCTGCAATAACTGGGATTGGGAAAGACTCTAACTTGCGGAATACATCGTTTCCTTTCTTACCGAAAGCTTCGCCCTCAGCCTTTGTCAATGTGCTCATCTCTCCGATATCAGCACCGGCAACAAAAGATTTCTCTCCTGCACCTGTAAGGATCAGGCAGCGAACTGTATCAAGATCTACAGCATCCAATGTTGCATCTAACTCATCTAATACCTGACTGTTCAATGCATTCAATGCCTTTGGACGATTGATCGTAATCGTTGCAACAGCACCGTCTACTTCATATAAAATAAAATCCATGATTATGTCTCCTTTATGTGATTACTTAACCAAATCGACTGATGAATTACTCTTTCTCAACGATTGTTGAGCAGCCCATTCCACCACCGATACAAAGTGTAGCAAGACCCTTCTGGCCCTTCTCCAACTGGTGAAGAAGTGTAACAAGGATACGGCATCCTGATGCTCCAACCGGATGACCAAGTGCAATTGCTCCACCTTTCTTATTCACTTTAGACATATCGAACTTAAGATCCTTAGCAACTGCTACAGACTGTGCAGCAAATGCCTCGTTTGCCTCGATAACATCCATATCATCAATTGTAAGACCTGTCTTCTTCAAAAGCTTCTCTGTAGATGCAACCGGTCCAACACCCATGATAGATGGATCAACACCGCCCAATGCACCGCCAACGAATGTAGCCATTGGAGTAACACCAAGCTCTTTTGCCTTCTCTTCGCTCATTACAACAACTGCTGCAGCACCATCGTTGATACCGGAAGCGTTACCTGCTGTAACAACACCGCCCTCTTTACCGGAGCAGCATTTCAATTTGCTAAGGCTCTCTGCTGTTGTTCCTGCACGAGGTCCCTCATCCTTAGAGAAGATGATTGGCTCTTTTGTCTTTCTATCTACGCCTGTCTGAACAGGTACGATCTCTGCGTCAAATCCGCCTGCATTGATTGCAGCTTCGCACTTCTGCTGGCTGTTTGCAGCGAACTCATCCAACTCTTCACGAGTAAGATTCCACTGATCAGCAACATTCTCTGCTGTGATCATCATGTGATACTGGTTGAATGCATCCCAAAGAGCATCGTTTACCATTGTATCTACTAACTTACCGTTGTTCATACGGTAACCGAAACGACCCTGCATCATAGCATATGGTGCCATAGACATGTTCTCCATACCACCTGCAACAACGATATCAGCATCTCCTGCTTCGATCATCTGAGCTGCCATGTTTACACAGTTCAAACCGGAACCACAAACGACATTGACTGTAACTGCTGGTGTCTCAATAGGAAGACCTGCCTTAATAGATGCCTGGCGTGCCACATTCTGTCCCAGACCCGCCTGGATTACACAACCCATATATACATGATCAACTTCTTCCTTTGGAACTCCTGCTCTCTTAAGAGCTTCCTCGATAACGACAGAACCTAAAACAGGTGCCGGAGTTTTGCTTAGTCCTCCACCCATCTTACCGATTGCAGTACGACAAGCGCCTGCTAAAACAACTTTCTTTGCCATAACTTTATTCCTCCTTGTAATTTCTGTGCTCGGACACCAACTATTACAGTATCTCTAAACGCACTCGTTGCCTCTATCTTATATCAATTCTGAACAATTATCAAGCATTTTCGGTGGATAATTTGTGGAAAAAAGTCAAAAATTAGCATAACTTACGCAATAGTTGCGGTTGCTTATCCATTGGTTTCGTGCTATTTTATAAAGAGGTGATTTGTTTCACAATAACAACTTAACGAGAAAACTTCTGATTTTTCGTTTCCTTGCTAAGATCAGAGTGTCTGAGTTAATGAGAAAAATTGACGCTTTGATATTACTAAAAAATAGTTAAATGGAGGAAAAGAACATGGACATTCAGACAATGTACAACGACAAACTGACTTCTGCAGAAGAAGCAGTAAAAGTAGTAAACTCCGGAGATTGGGTGGATTATGGCTGGTGTACCGGCACTCCTGTTGCTCTGGATAAGGCAATGGCTGCCAGACTTCCTGAGCTGACAGATGTTAATTTCCGAGGCGGTATCCTGATGCAGGTACCGGAAATTTTCAAGATCGACAATCCTGCAGAACATATGACATGGAACTCCTGGCATATGGGTGGCATTGAGAGAAAAGCGATCGCAAATGGTTTTTCTTACTATGCACCTATCCGTTATTCCGAGCTTCCACGCTATATTCGTGAATCTGCAACACCACCTCGCGTTGCTATGTTCCAGGTAGCCCCAATGGATAAACATGGATATTTTAATTTTGGTCCAAACGCTTCTCATATGGCAGCTGTCTGCGATATGGCTGACATCATCATCGTCGAGGTCAATAAAAACATGCCTAGATGTCTGGGCGGATTTGAAGAGGCTGTTCACATCAGCCAGGTTGACATGATCGTAGAGGGTGAAGATCCTGCAATTGCTGCAATGGGTGCTGCAGGTGCTGCTACGGAAGTCGATCAGGCAGTTGCAAAATATATCGTAAATGAAATTCCTGATGGAGCATGCCTCCAGCTTGGTATCGGTGGTATGCCAAACGCTGTCGGATCTCTGATCGCTGATTCTGACTTAAAGGATCTCGGTGTTCATACAGAAATGTATGTGGACGCTTTCGTAGATATTGCTCGCGCCGGAAAGATCACCGGTCTTAAGAAAAACATCGATAAGGGTCGTCAGGTATATGCGTTCGGTGCCGGCACACAGAAACTGTATGACTATCTGGATGAAAATCCACAGTGTATG
>JALEPA010000014.1 GCA_022766515.1 Lachnospiraceae bacterium
TTTACCCTGGAGATCTCTGGCTTTGACTAATCCTAACGCTGCGCTGAGCGATGTAGAACTATGTCCCGTATCGATCACATCGCAGTCACTCTCGCTGCGTTTTGGGAATCCACTCATGCCACCATATTGCCGTAAGGTATCAAATCCATCTCTTCTTCCTGTGAGAAGTTTGTGCGTGTAACTTTGATGACCGACATCCCAGATGATCTGATCTTCCGGAAGATCGCAGCACAAATGTAATGCCATCGTAAGCTCTACGACACCAAGATTCGACGCTAAATGTCCGCCTGTCCGACTGACCTTCTGCACCAAAAAGCGGCGGATCTCCTTTGCCAGCTGTCGATACTCGGCTGGTTCGATTTTTTTTATGTCATTTGGTTGTTGTATCTGTTCTAACACTGTTTTCTCCAATCTATTTTTTACGATCGATCAAAGAGATGATCAATGCATCCAAAAATGTATTTTCTCCCGGTAACTGTTCCAAAAGCTGCAAAGCTTCCTCGGAATAAGACTTCACTGCCTCATGAGCCTGTTCCAGACCATGCAGTGTTGCATAAGTCGTCTTTTCATTTTTGGCATCGCTGCCCACCGGCTTTCCAAGCTCTTTTGTCGTACTCGTAATGTCTAATATATCATCCTGGATCTGGAATGCCATTCCAACCAGGGAACCAATGCGTTCCACCTGCTGTAATTCTTTTTCACCGGCCCCTGCCAAGACAGCTCCCGCCATCAAAGAAGCCTCTAACAAAGCCCCCGTCTTCAAGCGATAGATAAATTCCAACTGCTCCTCCTGCAAAGGTTTCCCGGTCAATTCCACATCTACGACCTGTCCTCCGACCATGCCGTACACGCCCGCCTTCTGCGCCAGGATCTGTAATGCCTTTGCACCTCTAAGCGGTTCGGACATTTGAACGACTCCCTGCAAGGCAACTTCATAGGCATAATTAAGCAGTGCATCTCCTGCCAGGATGCCCATGTCCTCCCCATACACCACATGGGTCGTTTTACGGCCACGGCGGTACTCATCGTTATCCATTGCCGGAAGATCGTCATGCACCAGCGAATAGGTATGGATCATCTCGATCGCTGCCATAAACGGATAGACTTCTTTCTCATTATTGCCACCAAAACGACGGTATGACTCCAATAATAACATGGGTCTGAGTCTCTTGCCGCCAGCCATCAAGCTATATTCCATTGCCTCTGCGATCGTTTTTTGCAATGTGATCTGCTTTGGCAGAAAAGTATTCAAGATCTCTACGATCTGTTCGGTCCTCTGTTTTTGTTCTGTCTGAAATTGCTCCTTTGAAACCTGCATATGCACCCTCATTTCTACGCATCCTGCTGCGCCTGTATCGTTTCCAGTTTCTTTTCCACTTTATCAATCGCCTGGGTACAATTCTTGACCAGTTTCATACCCTCTTCGTACTTTTGAAAGGACTCTTCCAAAGAAAGATCCCCCTGCTGCATCTGCTCGATCAATGCATCCAGTTGATCAAAAGATTCCTCCAGCGTTAATTTTTTTGCTGCCATTCGCAATCCTCCATTCGTTCCATCGTCTGCACGGTCACACCCGCTTTGCCATCCGCAAAGGTCAAAGACAACTTCTGTCCTTCTTGCAGCTGCGATACCGAGTCAATATGTTCGCCCTGCTCATCTGCCACATAGGAATAGCCGCCCTGCAGCTTGTACAACGGCGACAGCCCCTTGAGTTCTTCTACATACAGCGCAAGCTGATGTCTGGCACTTGTCACTTTCTGCTTAAGTATGCCTGCTAACTGCTCCTGTGTATCTGCCAGATACAGTCTTTTCTGCCGTATCTGATCCTGCGGGCTTAAATGGCTCAATGCCATCTCATATCTGGCTAAAGTAAGCTTATGAAGCTTGAGTTTCTGTTCCATCAGCATCCGCAATGTATATGACACATCTTTTAACTCCATCATGACATCGCGGTAAGAAAACACTGCCAGTTCTGCTGCCGCAGATGGCGTTGGTGCTCGCATATCCGCTGCATAATCCGTCAGGGTCGTATCCGTCTCGTGCCCCACTGCCGAAATGATCGGCTTAGGGCAATCCGCCACAGCACGCACCAGTGCTTCCTCATTAAACGCCCACAGATCTTCGATCGATCCACCACCTCTGCCGATAATGATCGTGTCCACATCTGTCGATGCAAAATACCGAATACCCTCTATCACCGTCTGTGCTGCTCCCTCTCCCTGTACCTTTGCCGGATACAAAAGAATCTGCACATAGGGATTTCTGCGGTGTGACACCTGACAAATATCCTGGATCACCGCACCGGTACTGGCTGTCACAACACCGATCCGCATCGCATAAGCCGGTATTTTCTTTTTGCGGGATTCGTCAAAAAGCCCCTCTTCCAAGAGGCGCTTTTTTCTTCTTTCATATTCTTCATATAACTTGCCTGAGCCTTCTTTGGTGATCCCCTGTGCATACATCTGGTATTTGCCATCCCGCTCATACACACTGACGCTTCCCTGCACGATCACGCTCTGCCCCTCTTCCAGCCGAAATGCAAGGCCACGCACATAGCTTGCAAACATTACGCAGGAAATTTGAGAAACCGCATCTTTCAAAGTGAAATAGATATGCCCTGATGAATGATATTTACAGTTGGACACTTCCCCTTTGATCTTGATGCGGCTCAAAGCATAGTCTCTGACAAACATATTTTTAATATATTGGTTTACCTGAGAAACGGAACAGATCTGCTGTCCGTTATGCATTCTCTCCATCCTGCCGGCTCCTTTCCCGAACGATCGCTGCCAGCACTCCATTGATATAACCGGTAGATTTGTCTCCGCCATACTGCTTTGCCAGTTCTACCGCTTCATTGACTGCTACACCATCCGGAACCTTTTCATCATATATGATCTCATAAACTGCCAAACGAAGCACCGTCAGATCTGCCTTTGGTAAGCGTGATACGCTCCAGCCTTTTGCCTTTTCATTGATGAGACGGTCGATTTCTTCCACATGTGCACTCACACCCCGGAATTTCTCCAGTAACTCCTCTTTATCTTTCTCCGTTACTTCCTGCAGGTCTTCCAGAGACAGCTTTGCCTGCTCTTCTCTTTCTTCTCCCTTGTAAAATTCCAACTGGAATACCAAGCGGTATAATTGTTCGCGGATTTCTCTTCTTGTCAATTTCTTTGCCATGTTCTACAAATCTCCTCTATTCATTTCCCAGGTTTACACCTGCCACTCGTACATTCACCTCTGCGACTGCCAGACCTGTCATTGTCTCGATCTGCTGTGCCACGCGGTCCTGCACCTGCTCTGAGATCTTAGGGATACTGTATCCATAACGAACATTGATCATCATATCAACAAAAACAACGCCTGCTTCCATCTGCACTTTGACACCCTTGGACAAGTTTTTCTTACCCAGCTTGCCGATGATCTCATTCGTCAGATTACCAGCCATTGCGTATACGCCATCCACTTCTGTTGCCGCAAGACCTGCGATCACCGCAACAACATCCGATGCGATCTTTACCTCACCGATTCCTTTATTTTCCTGTGTATTCGCCACGATAATTACCTCCTTTATTGTTCCTTTTGCCTATAGTATAAACCATATTCATGGAAATTAGCACTTCTTTGATTATATAAGAAATCAGTGTGTTTTGCAATGTATTGAGCGGAAAAATCGCGATCGGATGTCGACACCCTATTTTTTCTTCTCTACCTGTACCGGTGTGATGACAATATTTTCTGCAGATAACTCGGTTTTCCGCTTCACAATGTCCATGATCTGCGCCATCTCTTTGCTGCTAAGTTCCTCCGCATTGATGACGACATCGGCATTTTTTTCACTCAGGCTGACCATCGCATCTTCAAAGCCTTTTGCCTGTAACATCATCTCTGCTGCATTTTCTTTTTCTGACAGAGCAGTGAGCTGTGCAACCTCATCCACTGCCTTTTTCTTGTCCGCTGAACTGATCTGCTTGTTATTAACGATCTCCAATAAAGTTTCTTTATTTTTTGCCCGTGTCTGTTCTCTGGATAATTTGGCAGAAGAAAAATAATCTGACCGGATCGTGTTAGAAACCATGACGGCTTCCCCTGGATTTTCCTGTGAAGAAACGATCTCCCCACTGTCTGCCACAGACAGATCACTTTCGTCCTCCTGTGAAATATCTTTGGTCATCGCATCCGACTCTGCCGTCTCTTCCTTTTTGGCATCTTTTTGAGCGGTCTTCTTGTCGCTCTTACTGCTCTGTGTCGGCTTTGCCGTCTGTGTGGCTTTGTCCTTGTCGGATGACTGTTCTTTGTTCTTATCGGTGTTCACCGTTGTCTGCGATGCATCTTTTTGAAGGAGATTGCCGGTCGCAATATCCTGTCCTGTAAAGTTTAAATAGCCTGCCACTACGATCATTAGTGCCAATGCCGTTATAATGATCTGATTTTTGTGAAAGATTTTTTTCATACCCCGTCATTTTCCTTTCTGATTTTCCAAATAAACACAACTTCGGTTATTTCATTTTCATTACCCTAATCTTATGTGCTTCTATCGGAAATAATGCCTGTAGAACACCAATAATTTGTGTATCTACCTCACCGCCATCCGCACCCTGTGCCACGACCACGACCCCCTCCACTTCCGGGGAGATGATCTGCACCAAAAACGGCTGTTGTTCACCGTCCCGCTGGATCAGTACACTTTCCGATGAGATCGATTGCTTTTCTGTCGTCTTGCCATCACTTCCGCCAACGGTATTCTCCTCCGAAAGTGCATCATTTTGAAGGGTAATACGCTCCTCAGATGATGCGAGCGTCAGCATGACATTAGTCTTTCCAACACCGTCCACCTTA
>JALEPA010000040.1 GCA_022766515.1 Lachnospiraceae bacterium
GTAGTGATAAACTGTCCCTTTCCCATGCCGATCTCAATGTGGATCGGATGGTCGTTTCCGAAGATCTCTTGTCTCCATTTGCCCTTAAAATCTGCCGGATCTGCACCGTCAGTCTGAAAACTGAATGGATCCGCCAAGATGCGTTCATCCGCACCCTTGATATTTCTTAATCTCATATCTTCCTCGCTTTTAATATTCCTTAGTCAAACTTTCCAACTTTGATGTGGCGGATCAGGTTATCCAATGTTTCTGCCTCGCTGCTCATTTCCTGGCTGGCAGCAGAACATTCTTCGGATGTTGCTGAATTGGTCTGAACCACATCGTTGATCTTTTCTACATCATGGTTGATCTGCAGGATAGAATCTTTTTGCTGTTCCATTGTCTGTGCGATTGAGCTAACCTCAGCGGCAATTTCTTTTGAACTGTCTACAACATTGTGCAGTCGTACTGCCGTCTCATCAGCGATCACCATACCCTTTTGTACGGCATTGACAGAAGTCTCAATCAGTGCCGTAGATTCCTTCGCAGCAGTAGCACACTGATCTGCAAGGACAGATACCTGTTCAGCGACTACGGCAAAACCGCGTCCGGCCTCGCCTGCTCTGGCAGCCTCGATAGAAGCGTTCAATGCTAACAGGTTTGTCTGTGTGGCGATATCGTTGATCGTAGAAATAATGTTACTGATTTCTGTAGAAGCCTCGTTGATCTCACGCATAGAAGCCACCATTTCCTGCATCTTCTGATTGCTGTTGTCGATCTCAATACCTGCTTCTGTTGTGTTTTCACTGATCTTCTGGGCATTCTCTGCATTCTGAGCTACCTGATCAGAAATATCATTCAAAGTGTGTGCCAAATTGTCGGTGATTGCTGCCTGCTCCGTAGCACCCTCCGCAAGTCCGGTAGAACTTTCGGCTACCTGTTCTGCACCGGAAGTTACCTGATCCGCAACACTCTGAATACCACGAATCGTATGTGACATACTCTTCTCAAACATCATGAAAGAGTCCAAAATGTCAACAAAATCACCTTTCCATTCTACTTCAGGCTGTACATCGAAGTTGCCCTCGGAGAATTGCTTCATAGCATGACTAATGTCGTCGACATAAGTGCTGAGTGTTCGTGTTGCCTGACGCAGACTGTGCGCTACATGTCCGATCTCATCGTCAGAATGATAATCGCTCATATCATGCAAATTACCGGCAGACAACTGTTTTGATGTCTCTTCGATCGAACGAAGAGGTGTTAAAATAGAATCGATGACATGTTTTGTCAGTTTGGATGACATGATCATTGCCCAGATGGCAAATAAAATGATCATAACCATTCCGATTCCGGCTGCAATATAACTCTTTGCCAAAGCGGAAGTTTTGCTGTCGTCTGTAATTGTGTCGATATTTTTGGCAGATTCTACAACCGTATCCAAAGCCGGAGAACATTTCGTAAGAATGTCCTGCGTGGCGGTGTCAATATCACCGTTTTGTATCTCTTTCATAATGTTGTTGCCGATCTCTGACCAAGTCGTTACAGCATTCTGGAAATCGCTGTACGTCTGGTCGTCTACAACGCCGGAAGATTTTAACTTTTTGAGCTGTGGATCAAGATCCTGCAAATAAGTATTGATCTCATCCTGATACTGGCTGTACTTAGAAGGATCATTGCTCAATGCCATTTCGCGAATACAGCGGGCTGCGACATTAATATCAATACGGCACATTTTTACGGCGGTATCCGCGCGCTGTGCCCCCTTTATGTAACCGTTAAGATTGCTGAATAACACAGCGAGGGCGATAATGCTGATCACACCGGATGCGAGCATCATTGTGATCAAAGTGCGGAAACTGTAGCGCAGTTTTCTTTTCAATTTCATTTTTTCTAATCTTTTAAAATATGACATAGTATTCCCCATTTCTGTAAAATAAATCTTTTGTTTCTTGCATAATTTCTAATTTACTCTTTCCACATTCTATTGTCAATTTCCTTTTAAAAAAGTTTACATTAATTAACAATTTGTTTAAAAACAGTATTTCCAGGAGTGAGCTACCAAAAATCGACTAAAACTTTGACACTTCTGCATAGTTCATGGTATTATAGGCGTGATTTTGGTAAATAAAAGTTTCAGAGAAGGTGCCATTACTATAAGAACATAGGCTGACGCTTGACTCAGATACGAAAGTAATAGTGAAAAGAGGAAGAAAATGGAGTTGGAAAAGTCGACAACACTGGCAGGTGTGATATGGGTAGCCGGAATATTGGCAATGATCTTGTTTCAGGATGTGTTTGCAGGATCGACCGTAGGAATCGTCCTAGGAATCGTTTTGGCGGTCGTGATATTGGTTGCTACTTATTTTATTATAGACGGAATCAGTTTGATGATCCGTTGGCGAGGAGAAAAGGAATCTCTGCAGCAACAGGCGTATGAGGACAAAATGCTGGAGATCATGGAAAATGAATTGCAGCAGCTGGTCGAGTGTGAGAAAACAACTTTGGCAGAGATCCAACAGTTGAAAGAGGCAAACGAGAAGTCGCAGTCAGAAGAACCGGTAGAAGTATCGCTGGATACGACAGCGCTCGAAGAGATGGCAGAAAAGATCAATCATACAACAATGCAGGCAGCAAAAATTATTGTAAAATACAGCAAATCCTCAACCTCGCAGTTACAGCAGGAGATTGAGGATCTGAAAGATCAAATATAGAATTTGCATGGAATGACTGTTATTGGATCAGTTCCAGACTACGCATTAAGAAAATCCAACCCGTCAATGTGACGGATGAAAACAAGGTGGTGGCGACGATGATGCTCGAGGAGAGTACATGGTCGCCATCCATATTTTTTGCCATAATATAAGAAGTAGGCGTGCAAGGAGAGGCAAGCATGATCACAAGAGCGATCAGTTTTTGATCTCGAAAACCTGCATAAGTTGCCAGTGGCAGGAAAATGGCAGCCAGAACGATCAGTTTGATCGAAGAAGCCACGATCGTTGGCTTGATCTTGGCAAATGCCTTGCGTCCTTCAAATGCTGCGCCGATCGAGATCAGTGCGAGAGGAGAGGTCATCACGGCAAGATTGTTGATCGTTTTATCCACCATTTTTGGAAATGAGATATTAAAGTAAGAGGCGATCAATCCTGCTAGAATGCCCAAAATGATCGGATTCGTTGCAACACCGATACAAGCCTTCTTGACTCCGGCAAGTGCCGCGTCATTTACATTTTGCCCGTCAGCGACTGTTCCATCGGCAAGTGTTTCTTTGCGGCGAAGTCTTGCGGCAACGGCTGTACGGCTTTCAAAAGTCAGGATCAGCACAGCAAATACATTATATAAAGGTACCGAACCGATGATCATAAGCGGAGCCATTCCTGAAGTGCCGTAAATATTTTGGATAAAAGCAATGCCGAGGATCGCGGCACTACTGCGGTACGAACACTGTACAAAAGCACCTACCATCGTCTTGTCCGGCATAAACTTACGGGCAAGCACCCATAAAACAATAATCGATGCCAGCGTGGCAAAAATGCAAAATCCAACATAACTCACATCAAAATTTTCCCGTATATTCGTATCGGCAAGATCCTGAAATAACATGCAGGGCAGGCAGACACGAAACACAAATTTATTTGCAACATTTGCAAAAGGAATATCAATAATTCCCATCTGTTTCAAAATCCGTCCGATCACCATAATGGCAAACACCGGAACCGTAGCGTTCAAACTATAAATAAAACTATCCATAGAACTTTTTCATTCCTTCCTTTGTATGAACTCGTAATTTCAACTTCGCCCCAAACCAACATCAGTAATAAATGCTGTCGAAGTTGAATTTACGAGAATATATTAGCATAATGCAGATTATAGTGTCAAAAGCGGTAAAATGTGTTATACTCTCAAGTGCGACATGATAATTGCGACAGATTATTCAGAAATGAGAATTCGTATGCAGAAATGAGGATGGTTATGAAAAAGAAGAATGTACTCCGAAAAGGCCTGAACATTGTGATCGTAGGCTGCGGTAAAGTAGGAGAAACATTGACGGAACAGTTGACCAGAGAGGGTCACGACATTACATTAATTGACAAGGATGCGACGAAAATTCATGATCTTACAAATCTATATGATGTTATGGGCATCGTAGGTACAGGCGCCAGCTACAGCGTTCAGATGGAAGCGGGCATTGAAGATGCCGATCTGCTGATCGCAGTGACAGATTCGGATGAATTGAATCTGCTCTGTTGCACGGTTGCCAAAAGAGTGGGTGATTGTGCAGCGATCGCCAGAGTGCGCAATCCTGATTATAGTGAAGAAATCCCATATTTGCGAGAAAAACTGGGGCTTGCCATGATCATCAATCCGGAGCAGGCGGCAGCAAATGAATCAGCGAGACTGCTTTATCTGCCAACAGCATTGGAAGTTCATGCGTTTGCGCATGGTCAGGCAGAGATGGTAAAGTTTTTGCTTCCAGAGGAAAATCCGTTAGTCGGTATGACGGTCGCAGAGACAGGAAAGACCGGATTATCCAGCGAAGTGTTATTTTGCGGAATCGAGCGAGATGGCAATATGGTCATTCCGGACGGAAGTTTTCAGTTTGAAGCGGGAGACAAGATTGCTTTTGTGGCGTCACAGAAAGATGCCAAGACCTTTTTGCGAAGAATTGGTTTGCAGACCAATCAGGTAAAGGATGCTATGATCATCGGAGGTGGTAAGGCTGCGTACTATCTCGCGAAACGCTTGTTATCTGTAGGGATACAGGTGAAAATTATCGAGCGCAATCGTCAGAGATGCGAAGAGTTGACAGTATTGCTCCCGGGAGCGATCGTGATCAACGGAGACGGTACGGATACAGATCTCCTCAAGGAGGAAGGACTGGAGCATATCCAGTCATTTGTGCCATTGACAGGTATTGATGAAGAGAATGTACTGTTGACACTGCATGCCAGAAAGGTGTCTAATGCGAAGGTGGTCACCAAGATCAACCGACTGAATTTTAAGACGGTGATCCAGGAGTTAGATCTGGGCAGTGTGCTTTATCCAAAATACATTACAGCAGAAGCGATCATTGCTTATGTGCGTGCGCGCATGGCATCGTTGAATAGCAATGTGGAGACAGTGTCACACCTGTTTGAATCCAGAGCAGAAGCTGTCGAATTTCTTGTGAAAGAGGAATCTCCTGTGACAGGTAAGCCATTGATGGATCTGCATTTGAAAAGCGATCTGTTGGTTTCCTATATTTTCCGCGATGGCAAGATCATTATGCCATCCGGCACAGATTGTATCTTAGTGGGAGACACGGTATTGATCGTGACCGCGCATACCGGATTAAGAGATCTGGAAGATATATTAGCATAAGCAGGATTTAGGGGGAGATCATTATATTCCCCTGATCTGAAGATGGAAATGGAGAGAAATCATGAACCGTTCAGCCATAGGCTATATTTTGGGATATGTATTAATGGTAGAAGGAGTATTGTTAATGCTTCCGGTAGTGGTTGCGTTAATCTATCAGGAACAGGAAGGCGTTTGGTACTTTGGCACTGCGTTTGCCTGCGTATTGATCGGATTTCTGATCACACGAAGAAAACCCAAAAGCTTTTTATTTTACCTCAAAGAGGGGTGCGTTGCGACTGCACTTAGCTGGATCGTGATGAGTATCATGGGTGCAATGCCATTTTGGCTTAGCAAAGAAATTCCAAGTTATATCGATGCTCTGTTTGAGACGATTTCCGGTTTTACCACAACAGGAGCCAGTATTCTCAGCGAGGTAGAATCGCTGTCGCATACGGCATTGTTTTGGCGAAGTTTTACCCATTGGATCGGTGGAATGGGAGTATTAGTATTTCTGCTGATGATTATTCCGCTTAGTGGCGGCTCAAACATGAATCTGATGCGAGCAGAAAGTCCGGGACCATCCGTTGGTAAACTGGTGCCTCGGATCCAATCGACAGCGCAGATCTTATATGTCATTTATTTTGGCATGACTGTAGTAGAAACCGTGCTTTTGATCATCGGTGGCATGGATGTATTTGAATCATTGGCAACTTCTTTTGGCACAGCAGGAACAGGTGGATTCGGCATCAAGAACGACAGCATTGGAGGATATTCTTCCTATATTCAATGGGTCGTAACCATTTTTATGATCTTGTTTGGCGTCAATTTTAATGCCTATTATATGATCTTGCTTAAGAAATGGAAAAAGGCAGTGAAGATGGAAGAAGTGCGATATTACTTCTTTATCATTGGGATATCGATCTTGATCATCTTCTTTAACATACTGCATCTGGTCGGAAATGTTTGGGATGCGCTGCGTCATGCGGCATTTCAGGTTGGTTCGATCATTACGACAACCGGATTTTCCACGACAGACTTTGAGCAGTGGCCACAGACCTCCAAAACCGTACTGGTGCTTTTGATGTTTATTGGTGCATGTGCAGGCAGTACCGGAGGTGGTATTAAGGTGTCTCGTATCGTTATCTTAGTTAAAACAGTGGGCAAAGAATTACATTCCTATATTCATCCAAAGAGTATTCGGAAAGTAAAATTTGAGAAGAAACCTGTCGAACACGAAGTGGTTCGTTCCACGAATGTTTATTTTATTGCTTTTATGCTGATCTTTGCGGCATCTGTCCTGATCGTGTCATTTGAGGGAAAAGGCTTGGTAACAACTTTTACCTCTGTTGCAGCAACGATCAATAACATCGGACCGGGATTGGAATTGGTAGGACCTATCGGTAATTTTGGAAGTTTTCATCCGATTAGCAAGCTAGTCTTCATGTTTGATATGCTGGCAGGGCGTTTGGAACTCTTCCCATTGTTGATCTTATTTCACCCGGCATTGTGGAAAGATGCGATCAAAAAACGCAAAATGTAAAAATGATGAATTTAAATAAAAATAGATGATCACGAAATGTGATGGTACCCCACTACATTTCGTGCCGTTAAAAAAGCGCATACTCCATACAAAGTGGAATATGCGCTTTTGCTTTGTAGATATAAAAACGCTGGTTTTGCTCTTTTATTGCAACAAAGCATCAGCTAATTCTTCCAACTTTGGAATATCAGCATCTTTGAGCGTTGACTTGATCGTTACCGTAGGTTCAACGATCGTAAGATTCTTCATCGTCTCCAAAATACCCTTCATTGTCCGAGCAGCAGTAGGAGCCCAAGAACCATTTTCTACGATGGCAACCTTACGGTTCTGATAAGCCTTACTCTGCAAATGATGGAGGAAATCCTGCATACATGGGAACACACCGCCATCATAACTTGCAGCTGCGACAACCATGCTGTCATAACGTAACGCATCCTCAATGACTTCTGCCATATCTTCACGGGCAAGATCGCTGACAACGACTTTCTTTGCACCCTTTTCGCGTAAAATGTCTGCCAGCTTATTTGCTGCGATTCCGGTATTTCCGTGAATAGAAGCGTATGCGATCAAAATACCCTCGCTCTCCGGCTGGTAGCTGCTCCAAGTCTGGTACAGATCCAGGTAGTAGCCGAGATTTTCTTTCAAAATAGGTCCATGCAGAGGGCAGATCGTAGCAATGTCCAGTGCGGAAGCTTTCTTTAATAATGTCTGTACCGGAGCACCGTATTTTCCAACAATGTTGAAATAGTATCTTCTGGCTTCGCATGCCCAATCTGCATTTTCTGTCAGGGAAAGAGCACCAAATTTACCGAAGCCGTCCGCAGAGAACAACACTTTTTCACTGCTTTCATAAGTCACCATAACTTCCGGCCAGTGCACCATAGGTGCCATTACAAACTGCAAAGTATGTGCGCCAAGGGAGAGAGTATCTCCTTCCGCTACAGTCAAAGTGTGTCCTTCTAAAGGAAGATCAAAGAACTGTGGCATCATCTGGAAAGTCTTAGCGTTGCCGACAAAAGTCACATCCGGGTACAGCTCTGCCAAGCGTGCGATGCTTCCGGCATGATCCGGCTCCAAATGCTGGATCACCAGGTAATCTACCTTGCGTCCATCAAGAGCAGCGGTCAGGTTTTTCTCCCATTCCTCCATGCCACGCTTGTCGACAGTGTCCATGACAGCTACTTTCTCGTCCAGGATCACATAGGAATTATAGGAAACTCCTTCCGGTACGACATATTGGCTTTCAAAAAGATCAATGGTGGTGTCATCGACACCGATATACTTAATTGCATCAGAAATTGTTGTCATTTGTAACCTCATTTCTGCACACATCCAATGTTGTATCTTATCAGCTCCCGGTGTGCAAAGAAGCTGATATGCTGTGAAAGTTCACCTTTCGTAAGTTCGTTTCACAGAAATCATCATTTGTAACACTTCTATTATAAACAATGGGGCTGTGAGACACAACAGTGCAATCTTAATTTTTTCTTAATTTGATTGACACACATTGTCATCGAAAATGTTTTACTATAGCATTACAGATTCAAAGGGGCATCACCCTTCAAGGGAAAGGAGAGAGGAATATGAGAATCAAAAAATGGATTACAACAATGGCGTTGTGTCTGGTGGCAGGAGCGATGTTTACCACGCCGGCACAGGCAGACGCGAAAAAAAAAGGAAAGTTATCAAAAAATGTGAAATGGACTTTGAGCTCTGATGAGAGCACACTGACAATTACAGGTAAGGGGACTGTCAATGTCAATAGTTTTTTCAAAGATGGCAAGTACAAGTGGCCGGGATCCGGTGCAGG
>JALEPA010000102.1 GCA_022766515.1 Lachnospiraceae bacterium
AGAAGTCCTTTTCCCTTTTTATAAATTTTTATTGTACCGGTACCAAAGTCAATACCGAATGTCTTTTGTGCCATGAAAATACTCTCCTTCTCATTCCCCCTATGTGGGATATTATAGATAACCGCTCTCCCGAAAACTTACATAACGATTATCTCCGATCACAATATGATCCACTAAAGGAATCCCCACCATCTCCCCGGTGTCAACGATGCGCTTTGTCAAGGCAACATCATTTTTGCTGGGAGTCGGATCTCCGGATGGATGATTGTGCAGCAATAAGATCCGTACAGCTCTGTGCTTCAATGCGGTATAAAAAACTTCTCTCGGTGCTGCCATAGAGGCATTGAACGATCCATTGGAAATCACCACTTCTCTGATCAATGCGTTTTTCCCATCCAAGATCAACAGCCGTACCTGCTCTGTCTCCAAAAAGCGCATGCTCATATAAGCAGCCGCTACTTTTTGCGGATCATCACATTGCAAAGCATCATTTGTCACCAAAGAACGCATAATGCGGTTTGCAATTTCCGTCAGGCATAATAACTGCACAGCTTTCACTCTGCCGATCCCGTGCATTTCCCGTAACTGTTCATAGGAATATTGGGTCAATCCACTCAATCGGTGTCCCGGAAGGCTTTGAAGTAACTGTCTTGCAAGCTCTGTTGCAGAAACGCCTCCGCTACCGGTACGAATGATCACTGCCAGCAATTCTGCATCCGATAAAACCCCAGGTCCATATGCTTCGCATTTTTCGTAGGGGCGTTCGGATACCGGCAATTCCTTCATAATGGTATTGTTTGTGTGCATAATTACCTCCTTATGATAAGAAGGCTCTCCGATACGCTATCTTTCATATTAGCATATAATCTTGTTTTTGTATAGAATTTGAAATTAAAAAACAAATGACTTTTTCGTGAACATTCGACAAGCCATTTGTTTTTATTGAATAGGAAATTGCTCATAATGTAGTGATACATCATGCTCTTTTATGTTTTTTAGGAAACTGGTTTTGCTCTTTTGTTAATGCAAAGATACAATACCTTCCTGTACCAGGTACTGTAACGACATCGTGATTCCAAACCGGGCATGATACCAGGTAAGACCACCCTGAAAATAGACAGCATACGGTGGTTCGATCGGTCCGTCTGCACTCAACTCGATCGAAGAACCCTGGATAAAGGCACCTGCTGCCATAATGACATCGCTATGATATCCCGGCATGGCGTATGGCTCCGGAGCTACATGACTGTCCACCGGAGATCCCGCCTGAATCCCCTTACAAAAAGCGATCACAGCTTCTGCAGAGCCCAAGGTAACTGCCTGGATAATGTCATGTCTGCTTTCTGTTCCGTTTGGTACGACCGGATATCCTAATTTTTCATATACATTAGCCGCAAAGATCGCACCTTTTAACGCTCCGGCAACGACTGTCGGCGCTAAGAAAAATCCCTGGAAGAAGGAGCGGTTGATCCCAAGTGTCGCACCGACTTCTTTGCCAAGTCCCGGTGCTGTCAGGCGGTAGGCACACAGATCGACCAGTTCTTCACGACCGACAATATAGCCACCGATCGGAGCAAGTCCGCCACCTGGATTTTTGATCAGGGAACCTACCATCATATCTGCACCAACTTGTGTCGGCTCGGAAATCTCCACAAATTCACCATAGCAGTTGTCGACCATGCAGATGACCTCCGGTTTGATGGACTTGATAAAGCTGATCAACTCCCCGATTCGCTGTACAGAAAGGGTTGGGCGTGGATCGTATCCTTTGGAACGCTGGATCGTTACCAGTTTTGTATTAGGACGAAGTGCTTTCTTGATCCCTTCAAAATCGAAGGAGCCATCCGGAAGCAGATCTACCTGGCGATAAGAAATACCAAATTCTTTTAAAGATCCCGGTGGATTACTTTCTCTTGTACCGATCACACCTTCCAAAGTATCATACGGTCTGCCAACCGGAGAAAGAAGTTCATCGCCCGGGCGTAAGATAGCAGACAGTGCCACAGTCAGGGCGTGCGTACCACAAGTAAGCTGAGGTCTAACTAAGGCAGCCTCCGCACCAAACACTTCCGCATACACACTCTCCAAAGTCTCTCTGCCAAGATCGTCATAGCCATAGCCTGTCGAACTCTCAAAACATGCAGCACTGACGCGATGTTTCTGCATAGCGCGCAGTACTTTGATCTGGTTATACTCTGCAATCTCATCAATGTGCGCAAATCGATCTTTTAACCCCTCTGCAATCTCATCACAAAAGTCATACACTTCCGGTGAGATTCCGGCAGACAGGTAAGTTTCTTTTAATAATTCCATGTTAATCTCCATTTCTGTATCTGTATTAGAGGATTCCCTTGCTTCGTAACTGTTCTAAACAGTAGTCCAGTATAGCATCCTCTCCCGTAAATTTTTCTTTTTCCACCCAAAGAACATCTCGTTCTCTGCGAAACCATGTAAATTGGCGTTTTGCAAAATGTCTTGTCTCCTGTTTGATCTTGTCATAGGCGGCATCTAAACTGTACTCCCCGGCTAATGCTGCGATGATCTCTTTGTAACCAAGTCCCTGCATCGCAACCATTTCTCTGGTGCAGCCTTGTTTTAACAGCCTCTGCACTTCTTCTGTCAATCCCTGCTCTCTCATCAGATCGACACGGGCATTGATCCTTGGATACAACACCTCTCTCGGGAGGCTTAACACAAAATAACAAAAACGATACGGAGAAACTTTTTGCCGTTCTGCCTGATTGTGCTCGGAAATTTTCTTTCCCGTAAGATGATAATATTCCAGTGCACGGATCACGCGTTTGATATTGTTTGGATGAATCTCCTTTGCCGACTGTGGATCAAGGCTCTCTAATTGGGAATGGAGAACTTCTGCTCCCTCTGTATCGGCAATCTGCTGTAACTGCTGTCTATATGTCCGGTCGGCATCCGCCTGCTCAAAGGAAATGTCATACAATACCGACTGAATATAAAAACCGGTACCACCAACAATGATCGGAATTTTTCCTTTGCTCCAGATCGACTCCATCGCCTGTTTTGCCAGCGTTTGAAAGTCCGACACACTAAACGCCTCGTTCGGCTCCAAGATATCGATCAGATGATG
>JALEPA010000131.1 GCA_022766515.1 Lachnospiraceae bacterium
TTGCAGATTTATGACATTTTTGGAATGGGAGCAGAATATGGGGGATTTTTTGATCGTATCGCTGGCAGAGGACTTGCACAGGTACAAGCAGTTAGCACAGCGGTATCAAGTTGGATTTGAGGTTAATGACTTCTATGATCCACGCCTGTTGGATGATGAACAGGGAAGGGCAGCTATCATTCAACAATACAAACAGGTGGGAATACCAGCCGGCAGTACGATGCATGGTGCATTTTATGATGTGTCGGTGTTTAGCTATGATGCCAAGATCCGTGAGATCTCGAAGCTGCGTATGCAGCAGAGTATGGAGATTGCCGGAGAACTAGCGGTGAAAGGCGTTGTATTTCATACAAACTGCAATCCCATGTTATCGAATCCGGTATACGACAGACAAGTCGTGGAAGGCACTTGTACATATGTGGGGGAATTATTAGAGCAATACCCGGATACGATGATCTATATGGAAAATATGTTTGACAGCGACCCGGAAATGTTAGTGAAAATTTCTGAGCGGTTGGCAAAATATAGCAACTATGGAGTGTGTTTGGATTATGCACATGCGCATTTATCGGACACGCCGATCGAAGAGTGGATCACAGCACTGCATCCGTATATCAGGCATCTTCATATCAATGACAATGATCTGAGAAGGGATCAGCATTTGGCAGTAGGTGCCGGGAAGATTGACTGGCAGCAGTTTCGACAATACTATGATGCTTATTTTTCGCAATGCAGTGTTCTGATCGAGACGACACCTGTAGAGCAGCAGTTGGCATCATTGGAGTTTTTAAGCGACTTGGTAATACCATGCGGCAGTGAAGCAAAGACAGAATAGAAATGGGGAGTGGCTATGGCAGAAAAAGAGATCTATAACGCAGAGGAAATGCTGGAAGAGATTTTTTTATATATGAACCAGTTGGTAAATGAACGAGAATTTTCCAAAGTGGTTGCGCTGTTGACAGACTTAGGAAGAGTGTTGGCGCATGCCGAGAGGGCTTCTTTTTGGTATTGGGATCAGAAAGAAAAGCAGTATTGGACATTGGCTGCGGTAGGAAGCGACAAGATCACAGTGCCGGAGGGCAGTGGAATCATTGATGCGTCGATTCAGAATAAAGAGACGATTGTCATTAATGATCCGTATGAAGACGATCGCTTTAATCCGGAAGTTGATAAGCAGACCGGATATGTGACGAAATCGATCTTATGTATGCCGGTTATGAATGCCAAGGGCAAAGTGATCGGTGCGTATCAGGCAATCAATAAGCTGGATGCCAATGGGGAGGCAGGCACTTTTGATGAGAGGGACAAGAAGAGATTGACACTTGCTGCGGTATATGGTGGCAAAACATTAGAGTCCCATTTATTGGACAATGAAATTCGGATCGATCCGCTTACCGGATTGACAAATCGTAGAGGATTTTATGAATATTACGATGAATGGCAGCAGGAGGGAGACAAAGATCAGCCAACTTCCCTGATCATGTGTGACATTGACTTCTTTAAGAAAGTAAATGATACCTATGGGCACAATGCAGGAGATGCCGTATTGCAAACGGTGGCTGGCATTTTACAGCAAAATGTAACTTCCGCTGATGAAGCCGTTCGCTGGGGCGGTGAAGAATTTATTTTAGCTTTACCGGGAAAAGACAGGGACCAGGCAAGGCTGCTGGCAGAACATATTCGAGAAAGTGTGGAGCGCACACAGATAGATTTTGAGCAGTGGAACATTCGCATTACGATGTCATTTGGTGTATATCAGATGGATGCAGAGCAGTCGATGGATGTCAATGTGAAGCAGGCAGATGAGCGGTTGTATCAGGCGAAAACCACAGGACGCAATCGAGTGATCGTGTAAATGGGACACACGCATTTGTTGATACAGCGAGAAAAATGGAAAGGGTTGGTTACAAAAAGTGGCAGAAGCAAAATCCGTTTTTATTAGTTATAGTTCAAAAGATAAAAAACTGGTTGGCAAGATTGTCAAATTGTTAGACCGGGCAGGGGTGTCCTATTGGATCGCACCGGACATGATTCCGGTAGGTTCCAATTATGCAAGGGAGATCCCGCGTGCAATTCGAGAGTGCGAGATGTTTCTTCTGATCTTATCCAAGGAGTCGCAGGAGTCCGTATGGGTAGAGAAGGAAGTTGATAGCGCGATTTGTTGCAAGAAGAATATTGTTCCGGTGAAAATTGATGAGACACCGATGAATGATATTTTTAGTTTTTACTTAAATAATGTACAGATGATTCCGTATTTTGCCGGGGAGATGGAGGCATTTCAGGCGTTGTGGGATCAGCTGCAGCCGTTAGTGGGCAAGGACAAACGACCACAGCAAAATGGCGGGGTAACAACGGAACAGTCAACGAGTAGCACAGGCAAAGCGACAGCTAAAGGCGATCAGAAGAATACCGAACCGGAAATGAAGAAGGCAGGCAGCGGTTCGTCTGCGAGAGCAGGGAAGCAAAGTGCCAAGGCAGATCAGTTCGGAAGATTGAATCGACAGAATACACAGCGCACCGGCAAAAAAAATGGAACGGATGCAGAAGAGAAAGAGATTTATACCGTAGGACCTCGTATGCGTCAAGAAGGACTTTCCCTCAATCGTGTGCCGGTTGACTGCCAATTTTGTGGGGGAAAAGTAGAGAAGATTGGGCGTGGCATTTATCGATGCAAGGAATGTGAAAAAGAAAATTATGATTATTTTCAGACGGTTCGCCTATATTTAGAGCGGTTTGGAGCGACTCCGGCATTGATTATTGAGAAAGAGACGGGTGTGCCGAGAAAAGCGATCGAGCAATTTTTGCGCCAGGAATATTTGGAAATTCCGAGACAGTCACCGATCCGAATGTCCTGTGAGAACTGTGGAGCACCGATCCGAACAGGTTATCTGTGCGATCAGTGCAAAAAAGCAAAAGGCTTTATGCCGAATTATGGCAAAAGCGGCAGTTGGAGATCTACGAGAGAGCAGTAGACAGGCATTTCCGGAAAGGACGGTGTGAGTGAGCGGATGGAAAAAATCGTATGGGTGATCGGCAGTGACCGTCTGGAAATGATTGAAGCACAGCAGCGCATTAACGCAGCAGGCAGTATGCGTGCTCTGTGTCTGTTGTCCTTTGATGCAGTGAAAAAGGCGGCGCAGGCGCAGGAACGCGGAGAACAATCCCGCATCAGCACACCATCTTTGATCGTGTTGGATTATCAGACGGAAAAGCAAGAAGATTTTGCCAGTCTGCAGTTACTCCGTGAGCAAAAATCCCTTGGCGGTGTGCCACTGTTTTTTATGGTAGGCAAGCGAAGCGAAGAGCTGGATGAAGAATGTTACTCCAGAGGTGCAACGGTAGTCGTACATAAACCATTTTCCAGAGCGGGGATCATGAGAATCGAGCGCACGGCATGGCAGCATGAGGCGACGAAAAATTATGAGAAAATGCTGCAAAAACAGGCGGGCGACCTCCTGGCGGCAAAAGAGATCATGCGATTGAATCAACAGCTGCAGTCGCGAAATCAGCTCCTTCACCAGATTTTTGGACGCTATTTTTCGGACAATGTAGTGGAAGATATTTTGGAGAATCCGCAGGGCGCTGTTGTGGGCGGTGAAAAACGCGAGCTGACGGTCATGATGGCGGATCTTAGAGGATTTACGGCAATGTCAGAGACGATGTCACCGGATATGGTGGCAGATCTTCTGAATTGTTTTTTCGAGCATATGTTACAGTGTATTGCCAAATATCATGGTGTGGTGATCGAGTTTTTGGGGGATGCGATATTAGCGGTGTATGGAGCATCGCCGGAGTCCGTCCATCAGATAGAGGAAGGAATCGCTGCAGGGATCGAGATGCAAAACGCTATGCGTACGGTCAATGAGTACAGTGCTTCCTTAGGTTATCCATCGCTGGAGATGGGGATCGGGATTCATAGTGGTGAAGTATTTATTGGCAATGTCGGTTCAGAAAAAATGATGCGTTATAATGTGATCGGTCAGGTCGTTAATGAATGTTCGCGGATCGAGGGCGTCAGCGTAGGCGGTCAGGTCATGGTATCGGCAAACATGGTGGAGAAAGCGCAGGCATCGGTCATGACGCAGGGCAAGATCACGATACAGGTCAAAGGAATTTCTAAGCCTTTGGAGGTATGTATGGTGACGGGAGTGAAAGCACCTTATGACAGTTATTTGGAAAAGCAGGAGGACACCTGTATTCTTCCGGAGCAGCTGGCAAAAGGCATTTCCTGCAGACTTCGCTGTATTGAAGACGAGCGGATCGCGGATCGGATCCTGCAAGGTGTGATCACACATTTTGCTGAAAAGAGAGCCTGGGTGACGATGGATGATGAGGATGTGCAGTGCCTGTCGCTGTATTCGGACCTGGAACTGCAGTTGTGTGAATCGGAGGATGGCAGGCAGCAGGCGGTCTATGCGAAGATCATTCAAATGGCAGAAGGGCGCATTTTGGTACACTTTACCTATAGCAATCCGCAATTTGCGGAGAGAATGAAGCAGGAGATTCTGGCGATCAGATAAAGAAAACAAAAGGGGGCGAGTTCGTGGAAGTAAAAGCATTTGTACCGATTTTGGGACAGGAAGAGCGTGGCGAAAAGGGTGCGTATCTTTTGGAGCAGCAGGGATTTTTGCTGATAGAGATGGAACAACGGCCGGATGCACAAACTTGGCAAAAGCAGACGGACGAAGCGGATTTTGTTTTGGTGTTTTGGGAGAAAAACGGAGATCTGGTGCTGCAGTTTTCCAGTAAAAAGAAAACAGTGCGGGCGGTCGATCTGATGGATTATGTTGTGGAAGACATGGGGCTGATCAAGGGGGATGCTTCACAGGCGACAGGCGGGATCCCGATCGCTCTGCTTAAGGCGTACATGGCAGGGA
Source organism: Lachnospiraceae bacterium (assembly GCA_022766515.1). Lineage (GTDB taxonomy): Bacteria > Bacillota > Clostridia > Lachnospirales > Lachnospiraceae > Butyribacter. The sequence goes on from JALEPA010000131.1 coordinate 4,878, forward strand.
GAGAGCAGGATGCTTATGTTGAGTATGTCATGGAGAGGATCCTGGAATATTTTCAGGATGAAGCCTGTATTGATGCGGAACGGTATGCGAAGGAGCATGAGCAGGAGATCTTGCAGATGCAGCGATACCGTAAGAAAAAAGTCGGCTGGGCATTTGTGAAGACGGATGAAATCGCTCCGATCGGGACCAAATTGGCGATCAAATCATTGGAAAATGAGTCGGGCATTACGATAACGGTTGATCCGGATACCTACATTATGATAGGAAAACGAGGTGAGATTTATCATATTCAAAAAGAGAAATTTCACAATACCTACGAGGCAACCGATGAGCCGCTTGACATTTTCGCACAGATGCTGGATTTTATTCCTGTAGTGGAAACGGTGGAGGACGGAAAATATATTAGTATCGATGAATTGGCGAAATTGTGTTATCCTAAGAAGCAGGCAATGATCTATTGCAAAGAGTTGGAGCTCCGTGCCAGAGTGTTTTCTAAAAACAGCAATCAGGGCTATTTTTTGGGAAGACCGGGAGATTATCTGGCGGTGCGATGCGATGACTTGAGTGATATTTATGTCATACAAAAAGATATTTTTGGGGAAACCTATGAAATATGTGAGGAATAGTTGGTAAAGAACGAAAGGGGCGGCTAATAGGCGAGGCTTCGGAAAGGAGAAAGCGATGTTAGATACATTACGACAATGGGGTTGCGACATTGATGCGGCATTGGAGCGATTTGTAGAGGATGAAGATTTCTACTGGGAGTGTTATAACATCCTGTTTCAGGGGCAGGAGCTGGGGGAATTAGAGGAACACCTCAACAAAGGTGAGGTAGAAGATGCGTTTATTTGCGCACATGGAATGAAGGGTACGATCGGCAATTTGGGACTGACACCGTTGTTTGAACTGTTGTCTCCAATGGTAGAGATATTGCGGGCAGGCAAATTGGATGGTGTACAGGAGCAATTTGAACTGTTGAAACAGTCATGGGAAGAGTACAAGACACTGTGCAAATAAGAGTAAAATGAGTGCGGATTTTTCATGTAATTTTTTTCTATGATTGTAGTAATGTGAAAAATGCTTTTAAAATTCCAGTATTTCCGATGGAATTCGCGAAAAACCTTGACAAATGCGGATAATAAGGGTATAAATAGATTTGTAGGTTTTACGGAAATATTAATTTTTGAGGAGGAGTAAATCCATGAACAAGACAGAATTAGTAGCAGCTATGGCTGACAACGCAGGTCTTTCTAAGAAAGATGCTGAGAAGGCTTTAAAGGCTTTTGTTGAGGTTGTAACAGATGAGTTAAAGAAAGACGAGAAGATTCAGTTGGTTGGATTCGGTACATTTGAAGTAGCTCAGAGAGCAGCTCGTGAGGGAAGAAACCCTGTAACAGGCGAGACAATCCAGATCAAGGCTTCTAAGGCTCCTAAGTTCAAACCAGGTAAGGCTTTGAAGGACGCTGTAAACTAGTTTGTAGTTTAATGAATTTGTCGGAGAGCTGCCCGCTGAAAAGTAGGCAGCTCTTTGTTTTTTGCTCCGCGAGGATGCGATCACCGCACAGAGGAAGATTGCATAAGCAATCCAGCGGTGACGCGCAAAGTGGCAATGGTGATAGATAGTGAGAAATGAGGATAAGTATGAGATTAGACAAATATTTAAAGGTATCAAGATTGATCAAGCGCAGACCGGTAGCGAATGAGGCGTGTGATGCCGGAAGAATCAGCGTGAACGGTAAAGTGGCAAAGGCATCGCTGAATGTCAAGGTGGGCGACATCATTGAGATCACTTTCGGTGATAAGGTGATGAAAGTGGAAGTGCTCAGTATTGAGGAAACTTATAAAAAGGATGAGGCAAGGGAACTTTATAAAGTGCTCTAGAACAGCCGATGCAAAGTGAATATAGCCTGTGCGGCAGTCCGCAAATCTGTACACATAATTCGAGGGATAAGTTCATACATTGGATTAAGGTGTGAAGGAAAGGAATGTAGGATTAGTATGGAAGAGAGACGAATGGACGAGTCGCGCAGGAGCGTACATAAAGTATATCTCAATGCCCGCAAAACAGCAGTGTTATCGGGTGTTCGGGATGTACTTTCTTTTGATGCAAAGGAAGTGTATTTGGAGACGGAGCAGGGGATTTTGCTGATCCAGGGGGATGAATTGCATGTCAACCGCCTTTCTCTGGAAAAGGGCGAGATCGATGTGGATGGCAGGATCGACAGCTTAGCCTATTCTGATAAAGAAGAAACGGGCAAGAAGGCAGCATCCTTTTTGGGCAGGTTATTTCAATGACAAAGATTATCGTAGGGCAGCTGCAGTTCATTTTATTTATGCTGTGCGGCGGAATGTGCATCATGGCAGGCTACGATGGAATGAGACTGTTTCGTTGGCTGATCCCGCATGGAAAAGCTGCAAAAGTATTGGAAGATCTGCTGTACTGGTGTGTGGCGAGCGTTCCGGCATTCTATATGTTTTATCGACTGGCGGACGGGGAGATCCGTTGGTATGGCATGACGGCATTGCTTGGTGGGATCGCGCTGTATGAATTTGGGATCAGTGTGCCTGTCAGGAAATGTCTGGATCGGATATTTACACCCTGGAAATACAAAATATTCCGCTTTTTTAGAAAATGTTTTCGTAAATTAAAGAAAAAGTGTCAAACTCATAGAAATCGTAAGAAAAAAAGAGAATAAATGTCTTTTTTGAACTGGTCGTACGAGAGGAAATTTGCTATACTAAAAATGGCGTTGGAGACTCTTTCACTGTGGGGAGGAAAGGTAATTCCGATGGTGGGGACTCTTTGATAGCAAATTAAGAGGAGGAGCGAATGAATATGCGAAAAAAATCAATGGGGAGGTTACTTGCCTTTGTCCTGATCATGGCAATGGTGTTATCGTTAGATAGCACATCAGGTGTTGCATCCGCAGCAGCCAAAAAGTCGATGAAGATCAGCACGAAAAAAGTAACTGTAACAGCAGGCAAATCAAAGAAGGTAACGATCAAAAACAAACCAAAGGGCGCAAAGGTTGTTTGGAAGTCCAACAAGAAGAGCGTTGCGAAGGTAAACAAGAGTGGTAAGATCACAGGTGTGAAAAAGGGAAAAGCTGTGATCACCGCAAAGGTGACTTATAAGAAGGGCAAAAAGAAGGCAAAGAAGACATTCAAGGTAAATGTAACGGTAAAGGCAAAGAAGGCGACAACGAAAACTACGCCTAAGCCGGCAGTCAAGGTGACACAGGCACCAGCTGCATCCCAGCAGCCAACAGCACAGGCAACGGCTACACCGGATCCTACTCGTCAGCCACCATTGCCGGCAAGAACACCGGAGCGTGACATTGCACAGGCAAATGTGGTATCGAACGGCAAAGCAGAGGACAGCAACCTGACAGATGAACATACTTCCCGTTATGGTCTGAAGACAAAAGATAACGGAATGATGCGTACCAATCTTTCTACACAGGACATTGTAGATTCTATGGGTCTTGGATGGAATATCGGTAACTCTTTGGAGCAGACATCCGCAGCAAGCTGTGAAAAGTTATCTGCAGCAGAGCAGGCAAAATTGACCGATGCAGAGTGGGTTAGAGGCTATGAGACAAATGCCGGAAATGCGGTTTCTACTCAGAAAATGATGGATGGACTTAAGAAGTACGGCATCAATACGATCCGTATTCCGATCGCTTGGTCCAACATGATGATCGAAGAAAAGCAGGCAGATGGACAAACTTACTACCGCATTGATGAAGGATATTTTGATCGTGTGGAAGAGATCATGAACTACTGCTTGAACGATGAGATGTATGTCATCATTAACATCCATTGGGATAATGGCTGGTGGGGCATGTTCGGAGATAAGGATCAGAGCGTGCGTGATCAGGCAATGAAGAAATATACTGATTTCTGGAAGCAGATCGCTAACCGTTATGCAGATTATTCTGACCGTGTTATTTTTGAAGGCGCAAACGAAGAACTTGGAGAGCGTTTGAATGATGACTGGAAGGGAAGTTCCGATCAGTTCAGTTTTGATAAGTTCCAGCCGGGCAGTGGCAACTATGGTACACTGACGAAGGAAGAGTGTTATCAGACAGTCAAAGAGTTGAATCAGATTTTTGTAAACACAGTTCGTGAGAGCGGTGGAAACAACCAGTATCGTTTCCTGTTGATCCCAGGATTTAACACGAACATCCATGATACCTGTTCTTCTGATTTCTCTATGCCGGAAGACAAGTGGAATGCAGATGTGAACAAGTTGTTTGTATCTATTCATTACTATGATCCAATCGGATGGGGTATTGCTAAGAGTATTTCACAGGGATACTCAGGATATGCCGATACTTGGGGATCAGAGGAAGATTATCAGTACATGGCAAATGATTTTGCCGAGGCAAAAGAAGCATTTATCGACAAGGGATATACGGTTATCTTTGGTGAGTTTGGCGTATTGTCTGTAAATAAGGATGGTATTCCGGCTTACTTCAAGCAGTTCTTCGAGAGTTGTAAAGAATACGGTATGTTGCCTGTTATGTGGGATGAAGGTGGACATGTTGACCGTAAGGGAACAGGAAATGCAGGTCGTGCATACTTCATTTATGAAGATATTGGAGATGTATTCCTGGAAGTCAGCGGAAGTCCGGATCCGGAATTGAAGGCAGAGGCACAGAAGGTGCTGACAACAACAGGAATTCCACAGAATCCGGTTGCAGACAATCAGGATCCATTGGTAGTAGCAACTTGGGAAGGTGATTTCATGAGAAATACCACAGGTTCCAAGTCTGTTAACTTTGACGAATTGTTAAAAACCTATGGAGAGAAGTTCTCACAGGGAACAGAAGAATCACCTTATTTTGCATACTTTAATACGGATAAGATCACGATCAACGATAAGTATCCGGGATTGGAGCTTTCTGCAAACTGCGTAAGCGGATGGTGGCATTCACACTTCCAGTTGAACGATTGGAGCCAGTTGAAGCAGCCATGTATTCGTATCACAATGCATGACGATGATGTCAGCCAGCAGGCACAGCTGCAGTTGGTATACAGTGATGGTAATCTGAAAGATTCTGCAGATATGGCATGGAGATATGAGACAGACTTCGAGCAGGTAGAATGGGAAGATGGTTTCGATTATACAGGCGAGCATGAGATGCAGGTACCAAAACGCGATGCAGATGGTAACATGGTCTTGGCTGATACTGCTTGGATCGGCAAAGTGTTGAACTTAAATCCATCTTATCTGGAAGCATTCCCAGATGTCTTGATCACAACCAATACCTTCCTTGGAGTAGATTTCCAGAAGGTAGAGATCTGTGATGCCGCATATAATGCAGATGGAACAGAATATGTAAAACCTGAGACGAAAGAATGATCGAATAACATTCATCGTTAAAGTGAGAGTAAGGGAGATGGCAGAAATGTCATCTCCCGTTTGTTTTGTGAATTAGCAATTCTTGCAGAGCAAAGCGTCGGCTTTGCTCTTGGCGAATACATGTTCTGGTTGCGAAAATGTTTAAAATGGTGTATAGTAAAACAACTAGCCGAGGTGAGCAACACCTTGGAAATGTACGGATGAAGCAGACTTTTGATAGTCTGCATTTTTTGCTAAAAGGGGAAATCAATATATAGTGTATGGAGACGAAGCGGTACACTGTATATAGAATTTGCAGGGACGATCAGAATGGGGAGGTGATTGTTTTATGGCAGCTCGTCGTAACTCAGGATATAGTTACAAGAAAAAAATGAATCCATTTACTATGGTGGCGGTATTTGTATTATGCTTCGTGTTATGCGGTACGCTGGCATACAAGACAGTCAATCTTCATGCACAGAAGAAATCGAATCAGAAGCAGATCGAACAGCTTCAAGCTCAACAGAAAGACTTAGAAGAAGAGCAGGATGAGATCAAGCAGTTTGGTCAGCGCGTAGGCACAGATGAGTATATCGAAGATGTTGCCAGAGACAAGCTGGGTTTGGTTTATGAAGGAGAGATCGTATTCAAACCGGAAGATAAATAAAGACATTAGAAAAGATAAAGTTAAAGTCATTCAGATTGTGAAGTCTGAATGACTTTTTTGTTTAATAGGAAACTTCCTATTAAGCAAAAAACGCTCCGCGAGGATGCGATCACTGCACAGGCAAAAAATATTTTTCCTGCGTCTGAGATTTGACAAAAGTTGCAAATTTCCTTTTATATACTGTGTCACACTTGGCGACAAAAACGAAGTGGACAGGGCATTTTGGTCAATGTCTGGAACAGGAGGTTTGTAATGAATCAAATGCAGAGAAGAATGTTGGTACAGGTGTTGTTAGGATTTTTGCTCGGACGAGTTGTGGTGTTTGGAATCAATCCGGTGGCTCCGGCATATTTTGCCGTATGTTATACGGCGGGCGGAGCGGTACTTCCGGTAGCGATCACGATTTTATTGGGAATGAGTACCGTGCTGCAGATGGAGTCGGTATTGGGATATGGTGCAGGCATGATCGCACTCGTGCTGATCGCTGATTTTTTGGACAAGCGCAAGATCAACATCGGTTCGTACGGAGCGGCGGCAATCTTAGCCGTTTCAACGGCGGTCATGTCCATGACTAGATATTTTTTGATCCCGTATAGTGGTGCGGGCATTGCGCTGATCATATTGGAGAGCATCCTGTTATTTGCAGTGGCACGGATCTTTCGCGATGGCGTAGGATATTTGCTGCATGGAAAGAAAATGCAGCCACCGGATAAAGAATCCATCCTTAGCTGTTTGCTGGTATTCGGTTCTGGTGTGTTGGGGATGCCGGGAGAATTATTTGGAAATATGACCATAGCGATGGCAAGTATGTGGATCTTTTTAGTGTTGACCGGATTTATGCTTGGCAGCTGTGTACAGACAACAGAACATACGACAGCGTGGCGGGACATGATGAAACATAAGTTAAAAGATTTTTCGGAGTCATTTCAGACTTTATCGAAAGCAATGGCAGATCCTTCCGACAAGCAGTTTCAAATGAGCAGAAGGGAAATGCGTGAGATCATGCAGGGAGTGTCGCAGCAGGTGTGTGAACGATGCGAAAATCGAGATCGCTGCATGAGTCAGCCGGAGTTTGTCGGGGCAAAGATGTATGGAGCGTTGGCATTGGCGCAGGAGCAGGGTGTCCTGATACCGGAGCAGATGCCCCATGATTTTTTGCGGGAGTGTATCCATTTGGAACGATTTGTGTCGGAGACGAATCAAAGTCTGCAAATGGCAAGAGTGATGATGGGACTGCAAAATAAAATGTCGGAAAACAGACAGGTCATGGCGGATCAGATGGAAGAAGTCGGAAAATTGGTCGGAGGTTTGGCGCAGGATATCGATCGGACAAGGGAAATCCCGGAAAATGCGGAGAGTGCGATCGCCAAAAAATTACAGAGCAAGCGTGTGAAGGCATTAGGAATCATGTTTTATGAGAAAAAGGACGGCAGGCTGGAAATCCATATGCGGGCGAGAACGATTCGAGGCAGGCTGGTGATTGCCAAAGAGGTAGCGGCGGTGCTGCGGGAGGTGCTGCACAAGCCGATCTGTTTGGCAGAAGGGTCAAGACAGGTCGTAAGTCGGGAGATGAGTTATTTTGTCTTTGAGGAGGACACCCCTCTTGTGGCGGAAACAGGCATTGCCAGAAGAACAAAGGATGGGGAGGATATATCGGGCGATGTGTTTTCCTGTATTCCTTTGCCGAGCGGTGAGACGCTGGTGGCATTGTCAGACGGCATGGGAAGCGGACTTGGCGCGTATACGGAGAGCTGCAGGGTGATAGAATTGCTGGAGCAGATGGCGGAGGCGGGATTTTCGGAAATGTCCGCGCTGAAATTGATCAATTCGGTGTATTTGACTTGTGAGGAACAAGAAAAGTTTGCAACCATTGATATTTTGATCCTAAATTTATACCAGGGATATTGTCAGCTGCTCAAAAACGGAGCATCCGCGACCTACTTATATCAAAAAGGCACATTACAGCGAATCGAGGGGCAGGCTCTTCCGATCGGTGCAGCATCGCAGGTCGAGCCATATACGACAAAGGTAGACATTCTACCGGGGGATTATGTTATAATGATGACAGATGGCATGGCAGACTGCCTGGAGGCAGCAGGTGAGTTTGACGAGGACATTGAAGAATTACTGTACCATTATTTGGACAAAGGTGTTGCAGGAGATCCACAGGGGATCGCTGACGCCTTGATGGAAGAGGCAGTCTATTTGAGCGGTGGGCAGGTAGGCGACGATATGAGCATACTGGTGACGGAGATACAGGAACGCTAGTTGGGATGTCGTGATCCATTACGAAAGTTAGGGAAGGAAATGGCGATTCATGCATAAAAATACATGGAAACGGATAAAAACATATTGTGAGGAACAAACACTGTTGGCCAAAGGTGATGGCGTGGTGATCGGACTGTCCGGTGGGGCAGATTCGGTCTTCCTGCTGTACGCACTGGCAAAAATGCGGCAGGAATGGGAGCTCAATCTTTGTGCGGTGCATATCAATCATGGAATTCGTGGCGAGGAAGCTTTGCGAGACGAGCAGGCAGCTAAGCGGCAGGCAGAGGAACTACACATACCGTGTTATTGTTTTACGGAGGATATTCCCGCGCTGGCAAAGAAAAGGGGTGTTTCAGAGGAAGAGGCAGGCAGAGCATTTCGGTATGAATGTTTTGAGCGGGTGCGTGTGCAGCAGCAGTTTCAGAAGATCGCAGTGGCGCATCATGAGGACGATCAGGCAGAGACGGTCATGTGGCAGCTGCTTCGTGGCAGTGGGATTCGCGGTGCAGGGGGGATTCGCCCGAAAAGAGATCAGATCATTCGACCGTTGTTATGCGTGACGAAACAAGAAATCGTTACTGCACTTCGGGAAGAAGGGATTTCCTGGGTAGAAGATACCACCAACCAAAGCTGCGATTATACAAGGAACAAGATCCGCAACGAATTATTTCCCTGGTTGGAGGAACAGCTGCAGCCGATGGCAAAGAAACATTTGGCGGAGTTTGCCGGAGATTGTCGTTTGCTGTGGGAGTATTTGGAGGAGCAGGCTGCAGGCGTTTATGACAAAGCAGTCATGCATACGCCCGATGGAAAAACAGGCATTTCTATAAAAGATCTGCAAAAGGAACATCCGGCTATCAGGCAAAGAGTGCTGCAGCAGATGTTGGAGCAGACTGCCGGAGTGCGTAAAGATCTGGGGAGAGTGCATGTGGAGCAGTTGTGTTCGCTTATGCAGGGCCTCAGCGGTCACAAGAGTGAATTTCCCTATGAAATTACGGCTTGGAAAGAGGGGACAGTTCTGTGGATGAAGCAGGGAAAAGATGCGGTACAGACGCTGCCGATGTGCCCGATCACCTTTCGCTGTGTTCCAAGAGCAGAGCTTCCGCAAAGTGTGCCAAAAAATAACTGTACGAAATGGTTTGATTGTGATAGAATGTATGCTGATGCGCTAGTTGTAAATATGAGATTTGGGGAGATTTCCCTGCAGCAACTGCCGTTACAATGGCGTTTTCCGATGGAAGGTGACTATATGATCCTGTCTGCTTCCGGGGGGAGAAAAAAGCTGTCGAGAATCTTTATCGATGAGAAAATTGGAATTTCTCAAAGAAGCCGGATTCCGGTGTTGGCAATGGAGCATCATATTATCTGGGTGCCACAGATTGGTCGAAGCAGTGCCGGTTATTATGTGACGGAGGAAACGAAGCATGTACTGGTAGGGGAATTGCCCCTGTCAGGAAAACCATAGTCGGCAGCATGGCATAGTATGTATAAAACAGTTTTTTTGAACGAAAAGAATTAAAGTGTCAAATTTGTTTTTTGACGCCTTAATCCGAAAAGAGAAAGGTGAACATCATGAAAGAAGTACTCCATCAAGTGTATTCAACAGAAGAAGTAGACAAAGTGATCAGCGGGATCGCAGAACAGATCAACCGGGATTATGAAGGCAAAGAGCTTCATTTGATCTGCATTTTGCGAGGCAGCGTATTTTTCTGCGTAGATCTGGCAAAGAAATTGACTATGCCGGTATCTATGGATTTTATGGCAGCTTCCAGCTACGGCAATGAAGTTACCAGCTCCGGTCAGCTTTCCATTACGAAGGATCTTGATGATGAGATTGAGGGAAAACATTGCTTGATCATTGAGGACATCATTGATTCCGGTAACACTTTGAAAAAAGTGAAAGAATTGTTGGCAGCGAGAAATCCGGAAAGCTTGAAGATTTGTACTTTACTGGATAAACCAAGCCGTAGAGAGGTAGAGGTCAAGGTGGATTACACAGGTTTTGAGATCCCGGATAAATTTGTAGTGGGATATGGTTTGGACTATGCGCAGAAATACCGCAACCTCCCATATCTGGCAGAGGTAGAGTTCGTAGAGAATTAAAAGGAGATATTCATGAACAGACAGATGAGAACAGGAGGTTTTGGCTTTTATGTTCTGGTTCTGGCGATCATCGTGGTGGCAATGTATGTGTCCAACATGGTGACAAGAAATACCGCCAGCCAATATAATGTAGAAACATTCCAGCAAGAAGTGAAAGACGGCAAGATAACATCCGTTGAGATCACTCCAAACGAAGAGACGCCGACCGGAGAGGTTGTTGTAGTCTATAAAGATGACAAAACCCGTTCTTTTAATTGTACGGATGTAACAGAAGTAGAAAAGATCATTAAGGCAGATAGTAAACTGGCAAAAAATTATACGGTACTGAAAGTAAATAAGCCATCTTGGCTGATTACCATATTGCTTCCATGCATTTTCGGTGTCGTAGCATTGTTTTTGCTGTTTTCCTTCCTTTCTTCACAGTCAGCGGCAGGAGGCGGTGGCAATTCCAAGATGATGAATTTTGGAAAAAGCCGTGCAACCCGTATTGACCCGGATGATCCGAATGCGAAGCATTTCCGCGATGTTGCCGGATTGAAGGAAGAGAAAGAGGAATTAGAAGAGATCGTAGATTTCCTGGCACAGCCGAGTAAATATACCGGTGTTGGTGCGCGTATTCCAAAGGGAATCTTAATGGTAGGACCTCCGGGAACCGGTAAAACATTGTTGGCAAAGGCGATCGCAGGAGAAGCGGGCGTACCGTTTTTCAGTTTGTCAGGTTCGGACTTTGTAGAGATGTTTGTCGGTGTCGGTGCTTCTCGTGTGCGTGATATGTTTGCGGAGGCGAAGAAGAATGCACCATGTATCATCTTTATTGATGAGATCGATGCAGTGGCAAGAAAGAGAGGATCCGGTTTGGGAGGCGGCCACGATGAGCGTGAGCAGACCTTGAACCAGATGCTCGTTGAGATGGATGGTTTTGGCGTCAATGAGGGAATCATTGTCATGGCGGCAACCAACCGTGTTGATATATTGGATCCGGCTATTTTGCGACCGGGTCGATTTGACCGTCAGGTTACGGTCGGCAGACCGGATGTGCGAGGCAGAGAAGAGATTCTTGGCGTACATGCTCGCGGCAAATCTTTGGGAGACGATGTGGATCTCAAAAAAGTGGCGCAGACAACGATCGGTTTTACCGGAGCGGATCTGGAAAACCTGTTGAACGAGGCAGCGATCGCTTGTGCCAAGGACAATCGTAAGTTTATCGAACAGTCCGATATTGACCAGTCATTCATTAAGCTTGGCATTGGTAAGGAGAAGAAGAGCCGAATCATTTCTGAGCGTGATAAAAAGATCACAGCTTATCATGAGGCAGGTCATGCGATCTTGTTCCATGTTCTTCCGGATGTGGGACCGGTGCATATTGTTTCAGTTATTCCGACCGGAGTAGGGGCAGCAGGATATACAATGCCAATTCCGGAAAAGGATGAGATGCATTTGACCAAGGGTAAGATGCTGCAGGATATCACCGTAAGCTTGGGCGGACGGATCGCAGAATCATTGATCTTTGGTGATGTGACGACAGGAGCTTCTCAGGATATCAAGCAGGCGACAGAGTACGCAAGAGATATGGTTACCAAGTATGGCTTTAGCGAGAAGATCGGAATGATCAATTATGCCGGAGAAGATGAAGTATTCATCGGAAGAGATTATGGTCAGACCAGCCGTGCTTACAGTGAGGATGTTGCCAGAAAGATCGATGATGAAGTGAAGAGCATCATTGACAGCTGCTATGAGAGAGCAGAGAAGATCCTCAAAGACAACATGGATATTTTACATTCCTGTGCAAATCTGTTGATCGAGAAGGAAAGAATCGACCGTGCAGAGTTTGAGGCACTCTTTGACAAAGAGGATGCAGCAGAGGAAGAAACGGAAAATGTATAAAAATTGACAAAAGAAGGACAGATTTCCCTTGGCTTTTGGGGAAACTGTCCTTTTCGTATGTGCGAAATCTCAAATTGCACAAAAACTTTTGTAAATTGGCATGATGTTTGTGCACACTTTCCACAGGTGCGCTGTTATACTAACCATCGTAAACCCCAATACATTATATAGTTTTTGCTACACCCCATAAGTAACAAAAATACCTTCTCCAAAAGAGAAATCATGAGCTATCGTGATTTCTCTTTTATCTTTTGTAGGATTAAAGTGTCTGTGTCGGCTCAAAGTATCTGACTCTTGCAATCTGTACCAATTTCCTGTAAAGTAGATTTGAATGTCAAAGTATCCTTTTGGCGTTTGACAGCAAACAAAATAGCAAGCAATCTTTACACATTTTTGACGATAAAGATAGGAGGCAACTATGAAACCCTTAAATTTGTATAATACTCTGACAAAGCAGATTGATGAATTTCAGCCGAATGTTCCGGGCAAGGTGAAGATGTACACTTGCGGACCAACGGTATATCATTTTGCGCACATTGGTAATCTTCGCAGCTATATTATGGAAGATGTGTTGGAGAAATATCTTCGCTATGCAGGCTATGATGTAAAGCGAGTGATGAATATCACGGATGTAGGACATTTGTCCAGCGATGCAGATACCGGTGAGGACAAAATGTTAAAGGGTGCGAAGAGAGAGCACAAGACGGTTATGGAGATTGCGGAATTTTATCGCAATGCCTTTTTTGACGATTGTGCAAAGCTTCATATT
>JALEPA010000154.1 GCA_022766515.1 Lachnospiraceae bacterium
TCTGATATCTTTGGGAAGTCATCCACATCCATTATTGACTATCTGCTTGAACAATCGGGTACATCCATTAACCACGAAGAAATCGCATCTAAACTTCTTCGGAGACTCAAATCCAAAGAAGATGCTGTTATAGAATCCGTCGAAGGATATCAGATGACTGATGCCCCAAAATACCGTATGCGCCTTATCCGCACACATATGGATTATATCACAGCTGAAATCAATGATGTTGATAAAATGATACAAAATATGATTTCTTCTAATCCTGATTTTGAAAATACTGTCCAGTTCCTCTGTATCATTCCGGGTGTCAAACATGATAGTGCAATCACTATCATCTCCGAAATTGGTACGGATATGTCACAGTTCTCAAGTTACAAACGTTTATGTTGCTGAACCGGTTTAACACCTGGCAGCAATGAATCTGCTGGTAAGAAGAAATCTGTTCGTATTACAAGTGCCGGAGTCTACCTCAAATCTGCATTAGTACAATGTGCTCATGCAGCTGTAAAATCTGACAAATCTCCTTACTACGAAAAAGAAATATAAATCTCTTGTTAAACGCCGTGGCAAGAAAAGAGCCATTATCGCTATTGCCCGTATAATATATTATGCCATAGTGATTGCCCCCCCCTTTTTTTCTTTATTATTTTTGGTGATTGGAAATTGTATAGTATTATACTGATCAAAGATTACAGTAATCATGATTTATAAAACAATATACAAATATGTTAAAATGCAATTGTGCTTCTAATCAATAGAAAACTTATGAAAAGATGTAACATATACATAAAAAGATAAAATATAAAATTTCTGCAATATCTAATAATCGTAAATGTTACGAATTGATTTTTAGGTTTTCTAAATTGATTGCATATCTAAAAACCACCAAGCTAAGTATAACAAATTGGTATAATAAAGTCAATTGTTTTAATCATATATTATGAAAGATACTTAAATGTACTTATTACATGTATATGCTTTATTTGATAGGAGCTGATCGAGTCAAAATATCGGAAGATAAGGAGGGAGAAGAAGGATAACTACTTTACGAACGGACAAAATTTCGCTATAATACATTCTATATGTTTTGTTAAGGAAAGTAATTCCCGCAGTAGTTTTGCGGAAGAGAAAGGCATGAGGATAAACATGAGAAAAATATTGGCAGGAATGGCAGCATGTGTAATGATGGTTTCGTCACTGTGGACAGGTGCGACCGTGACACAGGCAGCCGGTTATCATGAATATGATGTAGAAAAATATATTATGCAGGAATTGTCTGCAGCAAGTATTCCGGGAGTAAGCGTATCGATCGTCAGCGACCAGAAGGAAGTGTACAGTGCGACTTTTGGTGTGGATGGAAAGACAGAAGCCGATTATGTACTCGGTAATCTGACACATTCCATAACGGCACTTGGAGTGCTGCAGCTGGCAGAAGATGGAGAGGTGGCACTGGAAGATGATATTACAACTTATTTGCCAAAGTATTCACAGCTATCCGGAGTGACGGTAGAGCAGCTGCTTCATCAGACAAGTGGTATTTCTGTAAAGGAAAATAGCGATGCAGTCAAGAAGAGTGGAGTGCAGGACACCTTTGAAGCCTCCAACCTTAATTATACGATTTTGGGAGAGTTGATCGAAACACTTTCTAAAGAAACTTATGAAGAGTACATTACAGAAAATGTATTAGATCCTTGTGAGATGGGATCGACTTATAGTTTGCGCCAGAATCCGGAATTGCAGGATCAGATTTCTCCTGCATACCGCAATCTGTTTGGCTATCCGGTATCGGAAAGTTATTCGTATGATGAGAAAGATCCTTGGACAGCCGTTTCCTCCGGATATTTGTTGTCCGATGTGAAAGATATGGGAAAATATCTTCAGATGTATTTGAAGGAAGGTAATAAAGACATTGAGCCGGAGAACATTGCGGCTGTATTGCAGAATACAGTGCCAATGCCGGACAACAGTCGTAATGCGGGTTTGTTTGGAACAACAGAGTCCTATGGCATGGGATGGATCGCTACGGAATACAAGGGAGAAGAACTGTACTATCAATCAGGAATGTTAGCACATCAAATGGCAACTATGATCTTGATCCCACAGAAAAAAGTCGGTGTCGTTTTATTGTTTAACGATGGTGATTATTTGGTCGGCAAGGGGATGATGGAAAAGGTCAGCGTAGGAGTGACAGATATTCTTTTAGGGGAACAGCCGGCTAAGATCGACAGCAAGGATTATCTGTTGCAGCACGGTGTGATCGATGCGATCCTTTTGGTTGCCTTATTGGGAGCTTGTATGCCGATCTTTCTGACAGGCGTTTGGAAAAAGAGAGCCAGAAGAGGTTTCCGTGTGGTTCGTTTGATCAAAGATATTTTGATCCAGCTTGTATTGCCAACCTGTATTTTGGTGCTGATTCCGATCTATGTGTATCCTTGGTCCTTGTTGTATCAGGTATTGCCGGATGTCACAATGGTATTTTACGGAATCATTGCGGCTTTGTATGTAGGCGCGGTTCTAAAACTTTTGCAGAGCATTGGTTTGGTCATTCGTTACAAGATCGATCCGGACAGCTTTGCCGAGGAAGATTTCGAGCCGGGAGATCTGATGGAACTTGATCTGGATATGGCGATCAATCAGGCGGAAGAGAAAGAAAAGAAAACAGAGACTGACGCGCAGGACTCTGCGAAAGAAGATACCAAGACAGAAACGCAGGATACTGCGAAAGCTGTAGAAAATGCCGAGGCGCAGACACAGGATGCTGCGAAAGCTGCCGAGAATACGGAGGCGCGGACACAGGATGCTGCGAAGGTTGCCGAGAATACTGAGGCACAGACACAGGATGCTGCGAAGGTTGCCGAGAATACCGAGGCGCAGGATGTTGCGAAGGCTGCTGATAATACTGAGACGCAGACACAGCCCGAAACAAAAGTAGATGAGGTACAGAATAAAGAGCAGTAAAGGTTGTTAGGAAAAGCGTAAAAGAGGAGGACAGATCGTCTTGAAAAAACTTTATTTTACGAGGCATGGTCAGACAATATGGAATGTAGAAAACAAAATCTGTGGGGCGACGGATATTGCCCTAACAGATTTGGGACATGCACAGGGAATTGCTCTGGGTGAACGCATTGCAAAGGCAGGTCTGCAAATTGATGAGATTCGTTATTCTCCACTGATGAGAGCTGCGGATACGGCAAAGCATATCGCTGATATTACCGGGATTCCTTGTGTCGAGGAAATTAGATTAAAGGAGCAGAATTTCGGAAAGTATGAATCTGCAGCAAGAAACGATGCGCAATTCCAGATTGCCAAAAAAGAGTTTATCAATCATTATGAAGGCGGGGAATCCATGTTGCAGCTTGCACAGCGCATTTATAACCTTTTGGATGAGTTGAAACAGGACGACAAAGTATATTTACTTGTGGCGCATAATGGAATTGCCCGTGTGGTGCAGTCCTATTTTCAGGACATGAAAAATGAGGAATATGCGGCATTTGGCATTGATAATTGCCAGTTGCTGGAGTTTGAAATTTAAATAAAACAGAATTTTACACAGATGGTTTTGATTGTTTTATGGAATAAGTCAAAATCTTGAGCGTTATCAAGGTACTTTATAGGTGGCTCCGGGGAGTTAAAGTGGGCTTGCCTGTTTTACCCTAAGGGAAAATACCTTATAGAGAAAAATGCGTTTCGAGGCTGCAAAAAGCTAACGCTATATGTGAAGAAAGGAAGTTATGCGCATAACTATGCGAAGAAACATCACATCAAATATAAATATTACAAGTAATGCATGAATAAATACATAAAGGGAAATACATAAGGGGTTATCTTTCGCGGAAGATAACCCCTTTATCAACTGCTCATAGCGTAGTGTTACCAAGAATTGCTAAAATTGAATACGAAGTCCCTTTGGATAATGATTTTTTAAGGTACAATTGGTTGCTTTTGCCCAGCCGAGAGGGAAATGTTTGTAGCAGACTAATACCCAGCCTTGCTGCAATGGTGTTCCGGTCAATGCATCTCCGTGCAGATAGCGCAGAGCCTCGTCTTCCTCGCAGTCATAATATGCAGTGACTTGTTCGGGTGATAATGTTTTTGCCAGTGCGTAAGAAGGCTCAAAACGGTTTTTCTTACGCGTTCCCAAGTGGAGTCCCGCGCGACAAAGTTTCAATCCTTGAAGGGAAGGAAGTTCCGGTGGGAGCAGGTAAAGTTCATCGCCAAAGTATTGCAATACTCTTGTCGTATCGAATGTAACTTTTGGCACATACTTCGCCATGAACGCTTCAAAATCACTAAGATCCGGGGCGACAGTTTTGGCTGCTTTTCCTTTTTTACTCTTTTTGGACGAGCGTTTATCAAAGCCTGCAGTATCTTTATCTTGTACTTCGTCTGATGGATTTCCCTTTTGTAATCGTACCGCAAAGTGTCCCTCGCCGTGCAGTTTGTGTGGAAACAGTCTGGCAGTTCCGGGAAGTGTACCATCGACAATGCCGCAATCGTTCGGTAAAAAATCACTCCAAGGCTGGATGAAATATTCAGGGTGTGTATCCAAGAAATGGGACACCTGTTTTTCATCTTCCTCCGGTGCAAAAGTACAGGTAGAATATACAAGAATACCACCTGGCTTTAACATTGTATCGGCGTACTCTAGGATCATTTCCTGGCGTTTGGCGCAGACTTCCACCTGCTCGTCAGACCATTCTGTGATCGCTGTTTCGTCTTTGCGAAACATTCCCTCACCGGAGCAGGGAGCATCGACTACGATCCTGTCAAAAAATAAAGGAAAATGACCGGCGATCCGATCGGGTGATTCGTTGCAGACGATGGCGTTGGCGACGCCCATCCGCTCGATGTTCTGGGATAAGATCTTAGCGCGTCCCGGAATGATCTCGTTTGATACCAACAGTCCTTTTCCCTGCATGCGGGCGGCAATCTGTGTGCTTTTGCCACCGGGTGCTGCACAG
>JALEPA010000178.1 GCA_022766515.1 Lachnospiraceae bacterium
AAATACACAAGTAAGCTGTTTACCGATCGCCTTAGAGAGCAGACCTGCTGCAACAGAAGAATCTACGCCACCGGACAACGCCAAAAGCACTTTGCCATCGCCAACTTTTTCACGGATCAGTTTGACCTGCTCTTCTACGAAAGAGTCCATGCGCCAAGTACCTGCACAGCCACAAATGCCGCGTACAAAGTTGTACAGCATTTCCGTTCCCTGCTGTGTATGCAGCACTTCCGGATGGAACTGGATCGCATAAAGATTACTTGCTGTGTTTTGGGCTGCCGCTACCGGGCAGTCTGCTGTATGCGCAATGATCTCAAAACCCGGAGCAACTTTTGAAATATAATCAAAGTGGCTCATCCAACATACAGTATTCTGATGGATTCCCTTGAACAAAGGAACTTCCGTATTAACGATCACATCTGTTTTACCATATTCACGCACTGGCGCTTTCTCGACTTTACCGCCAAGAACATGCTGCATTAACTGAGCACCATAGCAAAGTCCCAACACTGGGATTCCCAACTCAAAAAGTTCTTTAGAATAAGTAGGTGCGCCCTCTTCATAGCAACTATTTGGACCACCTGTCAAGATGATGCCCTTCGGATTCATCGCCTTGATTTTTTCTATATCAGTTTTGTAAGAATAAATCTCACAATATACATTACATTCTCTGACTCTTCGTGCGACAAGCTGGTTATACTGTCCACCAAAGTCCAGCACGATGACTAATTCTTTGTTCAATGTAGTACCTCCTTAATTTTTATACAATATGTTTCTATCATACATTATTTTGAGAACGGTTACAAGGTGGAACTTTGCAGAGACGAGTTTCTGTAGGGAACTTTGCGCAAATATATTTCTGTTGTTTCAGAGGTATGGTATACTTAGGAACAACAACCAGAAAGCAGGTGCCACAATGAATATACAGAAAATAATAAATAGGGGTAAAACCAACATTTTACCCTGTAGCAACTCAGAGAGTAACACACGCAAATTGTGCTTATCGCGCTGTGCAGCAGGCAATACCCTTTTCCATAAACAAAAGATAACGGGAAAGTTTCCATGTTTGACAAAACACACGTTTATGCGCAAAAAAATACGAAAAGCAGCAGCGCTGTTTCTCAGTGTTACAATGCTGTTTTCAATGGCTTTTTCGAGCACTGCAACAGCCGAAGACACCGTAAATACTAAGAGCGACCAAACCACGCTCAGCACGACTTCTGCCGAAATATCCAAAACCACTTTTCCTGTTCATGTGATCCATAAATCAGGAAATGATAAGGAAAATTTTGTCATTGTCATCATGGGCGATGGTTATACCGCTGAGCAGCAAGACCAGTTTGTGGAAGATGCTTCCAAAAAAGCGCAGGGAATGTTGACTTGGTCCCCTTATAAGGAATATTCCGACCACATTAACATTTATGCTGTGCAGGCTGTGTCCAACGAATCCGGGATCAGTGTATATGGCGGCAAGAGTGTCGACACTTATTTTCACATTAAAGTCTACGGCAAAGCCGCAGGCTTTACGAATGGCGGCGATGAAAAGGCTAAAGCTTTGAGACAGGAACTAGAGGAAAATTATTTGGATGCAGGTGCAAGCGTAGGTACGATCCATATGCTTTCTAACGCTGATGGCAATTATGGTGCGTCTACGAATTCGCTTTTTTCATTTTCCGCAAATTCCTCTGACAATCTTAATGGGACTGTTATGGCGCACGAAATTGCACACAGCATTGGTGGATTAGGCGATGAATACGAACGATACACGAATAAACCGAACACTTCCGACACCGCCAATCCCGATACGATCAAATGGAGTAAACTGTTAGGATTTCGCGGTGTCGGAGTCACCGCAGCCGGAACAGAAACCGCTTTTGCACCCAGTCGCGAATGTATGATGCGCTGGCTGGGTCAGCCGTTTTGTGAGGTATGCAAAATGGAATTAGCCAGAAAGTTAAATAATCCAGATTATGTCAGCGCACCGACCCCTCTCTATGTAGGCGATCCGGAGATTACCATCCCACACAGTAAAACCGGGACTCTGGATCAAGATAGTGAAAAATATAGAATCACAGAGAAAAACATTACACAAGCTAATGATACAGATCTGGAATTTCGTACTGTCGTGCAAAATATGGTGAATTCCGAACAACATTTAAAGCTGTCTTTGCGCATTACTGATGCTGATGGCACGACAATCAAATATCAGGAAGAAAAATCGTACACCATACCGGCACTTAGTAATTGGTATGACCCTGACGCCGCAAGAGAATCCCTTTCTCTTGTTCTAACGAATGTATCCGGTTTAACAAATGGTGACCGTATAATGGGACAGGTCATAAATACAGACACCGGTGAAATCCTTGCCACAGACAAAACGGCAGAACAGACATGGAGTACCGTCACTCTTCACTACCAATTAAAGCTGCAGGATGGCACAAGCATTTCTATTCCGCAGACATCACCAGCTATTGTATATGTACCGCTAAATTCCACCTATACACTAAGGAATCCCAAATTTTCCGGCTATACTTGTGTTGGAAACAGCGTAGAACAAGACCAACTAAAAGTTACAGAGAGTAACATGGATGTTACTTACTATTACCAAATAGATGCGCCAGAACCTGCACCTTCTGTAACACCAAGTGCAACACCTACCATCGAACCAACGAAAGAACCCGTCTCTTCTCCTAGCACAACACCTTCCGCTGCGCCAAGCGCCCCAACCGCGACCGCATCACAAAAGCCAAATCACTTTGCCACCAAGTCAACAATTACTGTTATCGTAAAACCAACTGTGACGAAAAACTCTTCACAACTCAAAAACATAAACGCCATTTTACGAAAGGCGATCAGCAAGGCAGAAAAAAAGGCAATAAAACAAGGAAAGCCTGTTTCGATCAGGGTTCAGATCATAACGAAACATCCAAAAGGAAAATCACTTTCGCTGAAGCTGACCAAAGCAACGATAAACTATCTTGTAAAAAAGAAAGTAAAGAGTGTACAGTGGGTGAATGGGAAGGTACGGGTTATTATAAATCAGAAAACCTTAAAGAAGATCAAGAAGCGAAAGAAGACTTCCTTTTCGCTGGTACTGCGAAAGGCCAATTATCAGCTTCTTCCTTCTAAAATAAAGAAGGCTGCCAAGGGACGCCCGGTCTATGAGCTGACCGTTAAAGGTGTGAGTGCCAAGAAAAAACAGATTTTTATTAAGCCGCCACACTACCATTACAAAAAAATTTGAGGTCCCAATGCCTCGAAACCTATTGCCGTTGAAAAACGACATACACTATACAATAAGCACTGTGCCAGTTCCAACGCCCCAAAACTTATTGTTCTTGAAAAGCTGGAAGGCTTAACAAACCAAAACTTATCATGGTTAAGAAACTGAAAAAGCAAACAATTAAAATCCTACCATATAGAAAGGTGTGATTCGACTATGAAAATTTATATTGATGCCGATGCCTGCCCGGTAGTAGACATTGCAGAAAAGGTTGCCGCTAAGTATATGATCCCCGTCACGCTTTTATGCGATACAAACCATATCCTGCACTCCGACTACAGCGAAGTGATCGTGGTGGATGCCGGAGCCGATGCCGTAGATTACAAATTGATCAGTCTTTGTACAAAAGAAGATATTGTCGTGACACAAGATTACGGTGTGGCAGCAATGGCTCTTGGGAAAGGCTGTGGCGCGATTCATCAGTCCGGAAAATGGTACACGAATGAGAATATCGATCAAATGCTTTTATCCAGACATTTGAACAAGAAGGCACGCCGTTCTTCTCACAAGAATCACCTCAAAGGTCCCAAAAAGCGCACACACAAAGATGGTGAACATTTTGAAAGTTCCTTTGAACGGCTGATTTTAAGCCGTATCCGCAAACCTGTTGTCAAAGCAAGCATTTGTACCGGTGAACAGGTGGCTGGTTTTTTGGACACCCGCACCGGCAGATTTGAAGATGTCATGTTGATCAACGACGATAAGGATCTGAAACGCTTCAAATCCCAGTATCATATCACGGGAGACATTACTAAAATATATTGATGTGTTTGTTTTATTTTGGCAGACTGACACGAAAAGTCACAACACCATCTCCCGCTTTCACGGAGATGGTTCCCTTGTGGCTGTCCACAATTTTCTTGGCGATCGAAAGCCCGATGCCCTGTCCTCCGGTCTTGGAGGAACGTGAACTGTCGCTGCGATAAAAACGATCAAACAATCGTTTTGTATCCGACGGCAGTTCTTTTTCTGTTGTATTTTTGACTACCATAACAGCACCATGCTGTGTCTTGCTCAAGCGCCACACGATCTTACCGCCCTCATTCACATACTTCGCCGCATTTTCCGTCAAAATAGAGATCAGCTGACCGATCTGTTCCCGGTTGACACGGATCTTCACTTCCTCTTCCGGGTGAAGTTTCAACGAAACATTCTTTTGCTCTGCAACTTCTTCAAATGGTTTGACCGTTTCCTCCAACAACATTTTGAGGTCCACTTCCTGTTTTTCGCTCTTTTCCTGCACCTCATCCAACTTCGCCAAAACCAACAGCTGATTGATCAATTTACCCATATGTTTCGTCTGATCAATGATGTTTTGCGTCCATTCATTGCCATCGCCCTTATACTGCAACACCTCTGCATTCGCCGAAATAATGGCAAGCGGCGTCTTCAACTCATGACTGGCATCTGTGATAAATTGTTTCTGCCTGCGAGAATTGATCTCAAACGGACGCACCGCATGCTTAGATGCGATGGCAAAAATCACTGTGATCAAAAGTGTCAGCAACGCAGACGAACCAACAGTAATCGTCACTGCCAACTGGTAAAAACTTTGATTTTCTCTGCAATCCAAAAATATGATCGAGGTCACTTCACCGTTTTCCTCTTCCTTGCGATAGCGATAAACGCCTACATTTCCTACACTTGCTTTTCGCAACATTGCAATCTTAGTCATTCGCACAGCCTTTGTCTTATCGACCGCAGCAATATGATCCATATCGACATCTGTTACTTCTTTATCATCATCTAAAAAGATGCGAAAAAAACGAGTCCGATAAGAGGAATCTTCATTATATTGATTAAAATACCGCTCGATCGACTGCTGCTTTTTCTGCTGTTCCTCATAGTCTTTTAACTGTGGCACAGTACCATTGTTTTCGCTGATCATTTCTGTGATCTGATCCGCCTGATTATTTTTGTAAGTGTTAAAGCAAACAATCAGAACGACTGCCAGCACAGTAAAAGCGGCAACAACAGATGCAAATACAATTCCTATCATTTTTAATCGCAGTTTTTTCATCGCAGATCCCTCCTTTTCTCGTTTTTCATTCCATTTACTTTTTAAGCCAACTGCTGCAGCTGCACGACTTCGTCCTCCTGCACGATCTGCAGTTTTCCATGAATCTGGACCAGCTTATTATTGAGGTAAGCAATGTACAAAGTGATCTCCTCTCTGCTCACTTCGTCATCCTGAAAAATGCGTGTCACAATTTCCTCAAGGGTATAACTGACATCCTCTTTTTCCAAAAATAACGCCAGCAATTTTGCTTCTTTGACGCTTAAGATCAAGCTGCCGGATTTGGCAGAAAGCTCATTGCTTTCCAGATCCAGGGTGACATTTGCCACATTGAGCACCGTCTGCTGATACTCTTTGCTTCTGCGCACCATTGCCTTCACGCGGGCGACCAGTTCTCCCATTGCAAAAGGTTTGGCAAGGTAATCATCTGCACCCATGTTTAATCCTTCAATGCGATCCTCTGTCTCTGCCTTTGCCGTAAGAAGCAGTACCGGGGTAAAATCCCCTCGCTCCCGCATATTGCTGGCAACCTCCGTTCCTTGCATATACGGCATCATAATATCCAGCACGACAACATCAAAATGTTCCTTTTTGAGGGTATCATCTGCTGCCTGTCCATCCATCACTGCGGTAACCTCAAATCCTTCCATCTTTAGGATTTCCGATACCGCCATCGATAATCCTATTTCATCTTCCGCATATAATATTTTTCCTTTTGTACTCATTTAAACTACCGTACCTTTCCGTCCTGTATGCTCTGCCAAACAGGCTGTATCACAATTTATTCTGTCCCAAATTTGGGTCACTCTTTTCGGATCATATCGCGCAAAGTCTGCATCGTTAAATCCGTAGATGCCATCTCACCTGCACAACGCTTTAACTCTCTTTCGATCAATTCCACATTGTCGATATGTTTTTTATACTTCATTTCATGTTCCAAACTTGCCCAACAGTCCATTGCGATCGTTCTTAACTGCACCTCTATCTGTATCTTTCCTGCTTGCGCTACGGGGAAAGGGCACTCCAAGATCACATGATAACTGCGATACCCATTTGGTTTGGGAGCTGCAATATAATCCTTTTCCTTCACGATCCGATAACGCCCATCCCGTCGCATACTGTCCACAATATCGTACACCTCTCCAACAAAATGGGTGACCAAGCGAAACCCTACAATATCCGAAATATGGGACAGTGCAGAATCTGCATCTGTTGCAAATCCTTTTTTATGTAACTTTTCTTTCATTCCATCTGCCGTTTTGATGCGACTTCTTATATGTTCTACCGGTGTCTCCCCTGCTTGTTCCGCATAGGTGTCCACCAATGACCGCAGCCATTGCAGTACCTCCTGCTCAAGTTCCTGCAACGGTGTATAATACTGTCCATAATAGGCACTTTGTTTCTCTTCCACAAAAAGCCCCCTTTCCACGATCCACCACAATTTCCCCATTGGATCGTCAAAAATCATTCTCCCTGACTCGTTTTCTAATTGCTGTGACAACAGCATCTTTTGCATTTCTACCCCATACCATTCTACAAAAGATGATTGCTCACCACCAATCACCAAGGATTAGAATAGAAGTATAACAAATCTTTATGAAAAAAGTATGAATCTTTTTCCTTTACATGTATACTGCCGCTCCTCACCTGCAAAAGCCTGGATCATACAGTCTGCGGATCTTTTTCTGCCATCGCCTGTAAATGTTCCTGCATGATCTGTCTCATTTCCTGAAACTGCTGCATAAGTCCTTCGTTTGGGCTTTGGAACGCTAACAACCGATCCAAATAGCCCTGTTCCTTGACAAGTTCATAGCTTTGCGGAAACTCCAATTCAAAAACCAAGGCAATATGACCTGCCAAATTGTCAATCGGCACTTTTTTCGCGTCTCTAAAAATCGCCTGTTTCTGTCGAAACTGCTGCATGACTTCTTCCGTAATCAGGTGCGCATGGATCTGTTTCGTTGTCACATTGTAGATTTCTTCCAGCGGAAAATCCGTAGCAACTTTTAGGATATCAATCTTGTCTGCATCCCGAATCACCTTTGCAAACAACATTTCACGATCATTCAACTGCGGATCGATCCGAAAAGCACTATGCCAGTAAATCGCCTTCTTGATCAGTTCTTCATTTTCACCGGGGTTATCCACAAAGCGTGCCAATAATCCGTCTTGAAATAACAATTCCACACCAAAATGTGCATGATCGATCGATTGGCTGTCTACAAAAGTATGAAAACGGCGAAGTTGTTCAAACCTTCCGATATCATGTAACATTCCGATCAGCCATGCCAATGCAACATCTTCCTCCGAAAGTCCTAATTTTTCAGCAATCTGTTCACTGATATCTGCCACTCGATAGGTATGTTCCACTTTCAATCGGATCTTTTCATCGTGTATATCATACCTGCTTGTATACTCTTGGAACACCTGCTTTACTCGTTCTCTATCTATCACCACAAAATTACCCCTTTCTCTTTGCAATCAAGTTCATTATGAACCTTTCTGTTTCATTGCGCAAGACATAACGCGCACAAGTCAAATAAGGAAAAGTGAAAGAAATTGAAAACTCCCCAGACATCCCTATGCTATGATTTTGATAACATAAAACTATTATTTGTAACACAAAAGAGAGGAGAAAGAATCATGAGACAAACTGCAGGTGTCGTATGCGGCATAATTACAATTTTAATCTATGGAGCAGCGTTACTGCTAGCACTAGCAGCGCAACAACAGGTTCTACCAGATGACAGATGGAAAGTATGGCTTACTTTTATTGCTGTAGCAGCAGTATTTTCAGCCATCCACCATGCACTTTGGTCTATCATCGATAATCAAGTTATGCTCTATGGCACATTAAAGGAACAAGAAAACAAACTGGATATGATAATGCGTAATTTGGAATCACAGCCGGTAAATACAGGTTTTGTGCCCCAACAGGCAACACCAAGCAATCCGCCTGCCGCTAGCAATGTTTCCCAGCAAAATGCTCCTAATTATGGTAGCTGGAGTACAGATGATATTGATCAGTCCAGTTGGGAATGTCCAAGATGTGGTGCGACAACATTCGGTAGCAGATGTAAAAGTTGTGGATTTTTTAAGGGATAATTTTCAAAAATAATATTTATTGACAAACAAGGGGAGTGCTTTGAAAGCATTCCCCTTGCTACATTTCTTACAGTGTCTTTCCCAATTCCTCTAATTTCTTCATGGCATCCGAGTTCTGCGACAAAAGATAAAGTCTTGTCCAATAAATGCACAAATCAAGATCAATTACATGACATGCCACCATCTACCACGATGTTTGCTCCGTTAATAAATGCGCCCTCGTCGCCGGATACAAATAACACTGCATCCGCGATATTTTTCGTTTCTCCAAATACAAACTGCGGATCCATCCCTGCACGAACGCGTCCATATCCAAACTCGCTTTCATTCTCATGGTCAGCCGCCATCGCTGTGCGAATCCCACCCGGACAAATCGCATTGACACGAATCCCTTCATGTAAATACATGTATGCGGTATGTTCCGTCAAAGCAACGACACCATGTTTGGACACCGTATACGCACTGCTTGCCCGACATCATTTCAGTCCCGCAACAGAAGCGATATTCACGATATTGCCTTTACTTTCCTGCTTCAACATCACCCTCACTGCTTTTCTCATCGCATACATTGTGCCCGTGAGATTTACCGCTAACACACGATCCCACAATTCGTCTTCCAACTCGCCCACCGGCTCACAGCGTCCGGAAATTCCGGCATTGTTGACCAAAATATCCAGCTTGCCAAATTTATTGACAGCCTGATCGATCATTCCCTCTGCCTCTGCCACTTTAGAAATGTCTGCTTTATAAATTTCCAAAGTGCCGGGCAGTTGTATTTGTGCAAATTCCTTTGCTAAATCCTGTAATTTTTCCTCGGATAGATCCACAGCTAACACCTGCGCTCCCTCCGTCAGATAACGCCGCGTGATCTCTTTTCCCATACCGGCGGCCGCACCGGTAACTACAACACTCTTGTTTTCAAATCTCATATCGATCGCACATTCCTTTCTGCGTCCGCAAACGAATATTTACTTGTACATATTTGTGGACAGATATTTCATTCCATTGTCCGCCAAAATTGCCACAATATTTTTCCCTTCATTTTCCGGACGAAGCGCCAATTCCTTAGCCGCTGTCAACGCTGCCGCTGCAGATGCACCTAAAAATACACCATCGGATGCCGCCACCTCTCTGGCGGTTGCATACGCATCTTCTCCATTTACATTGATCACTTCATCGTATTTGAAATTGCGTCTGACAACAAACGGATGTGTGCAGCCTTCCGGTTTATCAAAAATAACAACACCATCGATCGTTGCCTTTGCGTCCGGCACAAAAGATAAGGAATCCGGTGTTGGCTGTACGCCTACAATTTGCACGCCGGGTACATGATCCTGCAAATAAGAACCAACTCCCGCAAGTGTTCCTGCCGTTCCTGCTAACATAACGGCTATGTCGATCTTTCCGTCAGTGTCTTCGACCAACTCAGGTCCTGTTGTTTTATAATGTGCACCCGGATTATTTTCGTTAAACAACTGTGCCACATAGTAATAATCCTGCTCTTTGGCAAATTGTTTCACGGAATCCATCAATCGGACGGGATCAAATCCATATTCCTTCAAGATCTGCTCTGCTCCGGGGATTTCCATAATTCCTCTTACATCCGTGCCATATGCTTTCATGATCTGGATTCTCTCCGGCGTGCAGCCAGGCTCCATATAAATGATCAATGGGTGTTTCTTTGCGGCACAAAAAGCAGCCAACGCAATACCTGTATTTCCACTGGTTGTCTCAATGACTGTCTGTCCCGGTTTTAACTCACCAGACGCTTCCGCAGCCTCTAACATTTCCAAAGCGGCTCGATCTTTCACACTTCCGGATGGGTTAAAATACTCTAATTTTCCAAGAATCTTTGCTTTTAACTGATTGTTTTCCTCATAATTGGTCAATTCTAACAAAGGTGTATGTCCCACTAATTCTGCAATGCTTTTATATATTTTACTCATTTTTTTCCTCCATTCCGTTATTCTACAGCCGAAACTGTCCTGTATTTATTCCTATTTGTCCTGAAACTCAAAAATCTGAGAGATTTTCTTGTCGGTTAATGCCCCGTATAAAGAAAGCAGTGCACTTGCTCCCCCTGCGCTTCCCATATACAGTCCCGTGTATGCATCTACATTCCAAGGGATGACACGCGTCCAGGCACCATACCATCTTGTTCCCTGTTCATTTTTATAAGCATCTCCCACAAGTTTGTCCGCCACACCAATGGCTAACTTTCGATACTTTGAATCTTCTGTCAATGCAAGACCATCTAAAAAGTGCAAAAACACGCCGGCAGATCCACAGCAGATGCAGTCGTTCCAGTATCCCGAAGATCTTTTGTAAGTTACCCCTGCCGCCACTAAGGCATTGGATAATTTCCGGTAAAACGCTAAATATTTTTCATCATTTGTTGCCCGGTATAATTCTTTTGCCACAATGCCATCACCTGCCGGTCCGTGACAGAGACTTAAATACAAAACATCCAAGGACTCTTTCGTCTCCGGCTGATACAAGTATGGTACGATCGCTGTGTCATCTTTTTCTATCGCAATATTCGCAAGAAAATCAAAACCAGCTTTGGCAATGGTCAAATAGGATTCCTCCCCGGTTGCCTCATAATATTTAGTCAACAAATACACAATTCCTGCCGTTCCATGCGCAAAATTTGGCAGGATGCCGCCCGCCGGAAGCTCCGGAAAATAATCATGAATATCCAAAAATCTCCAGTAGGATGTTCCATCCGGCAAGTCTGTTTTGAATGTCAAAATGTAGTCCAAAAGTTCTTTCGCATAGGTAAGATATTTGGAATCTCCAGTAATTTGTGCCAAATAAATCCAATAGGCAGCCGTACTTCCGTCTCCCATATAATCGACCAATCCGTCCCAATGGATCTTTCCATCTTCCTTGACCGCTATCTCATAAGCAATGTCTCCCACTTTGACGGCATAATCATGATATTTCTGCTCTCCTGTCTTTTCAAATAACTTCTCTGTGAAAAAGCCTTCGCCTGTGATGCCGCCATGAATACCCGGTTTGACAGCTGTATCCTTTGAGAAGGTGTCTAACAAATATTCTGCCGCCTGAACTGCTTCGTCCAGATATTGCTGCTCTCCGGTTGCTTCATAAAGCTGTATGTAAAAGAAGCCGATACCTGCGGCACCGGAATAGATACTGCGATCCGTCATCTTGTTTGCAAGATCATCACCTTCGCTAGAACCTGCACCACTGCGGATCTTCCAGCTTTTTCCAACGGCTTTTGATACTTCATAATTTTTCAGCCATTTTGCCACATCAATGGCACAATACAAATAATCTTCCGCCGTATTTTTCCTAAATAATTGCCTTCGATCTAACTTTGCCATGTAATCGCCCTCCTTTTCACTACTTTTCCTAGCGGTTTAGTATGTTATTGGTGTATTTTTAGTGTAGCCTTTTAGAATACGATTGTAAAATTCATTTATTCTTTTATCTGTTATAGGTAAAAAGTATAATACAAAACGCCTTAATAATTAACATATCCCCATATCTGCTAATCATTAAGGCGTCTGTTCTTCTATTATATTTATGCTACTGCATTTCCATTAATTTGTTCGATCACACTGCGAATCCCCTGCCAAACAGATAGATCAGTAAAAATTTCAACCACACTACCTTGATCGGTAAATGGTGATTCCTGAAGCACAGAAAAGTCAGTCAACATGCCGTTACGCACAATATACTCTACGATTTGATTTACAAAATAAATCTGACGGCTATCAAAAGATGATCCGTCTAAAAAGTGCGAAAATGCTTCCTTCGCTGCGTTCATATCTAAACCAACGATGCTTCTAACAAATTCGCCTAAAGGCTTATGACCGTACTCCTTTTCATAATCCTCTCTCGTTCCAACCTCTTTCCATAAAATATCTTCTAACGCCTCAACATCTGTGCTAGTTAAAGGTTTGTTATTCTTCAATTTCGCAATGACGATATTATCCTGATGCTTACGGATATAATATTCCGCTTTTGCCTTGTAGTTCTTCAACTCGTCATTTTCCAATTCAGATTCATTCCATTCCGAAGAAAGAATGTTATCAGTAAAATCTGTCTCATAACGCCATTTTACCTTTGGAATATATTTTATAAGGTCCCTAAGTTGCTTCCTAATATATTCAAAATCCTCGATTCCTGCACGATCAACATAATCAGTTTGCAAAATCTTTTCGATCAACTCTTTCTGATTCTGGATCTCCGGAATATTGGCAACAGACGCAATCCCGCTTACTTTCTTATATAAATCACTGCGCAGCCTCTGTACTTTGGATCTTAGCCAATTCGACCAGCTCATTTAGTTCATCTCTATGAGCTTCAATAAACAATCTTTGCTCTCCCTTAAACTCGTGGATCAAGGTCAATTGTTTGACTATATCCGGGCTAAGAAGCTTTTGCCAATTCTCCTTATAATCAATGATTCTCACTTTTAATTACCTCACCCATCCTTCAATTTAGTCAAACTTCTGTATTTTGACCAAATTAATTTCACTTTTACCAGTATATAGGCTGCAAAATTTTCTGTCAACATTATGAGACACAAACAGCAGGCAACATTCCGTTCCCTGCTGTTAAAAATCCTATCATCCGACAAAGATACTCCTGCCTGGCAGATCAACCTTACCATAATCAGTGTTATGGCAATCAACTGGTTTTCTCTCTGTCCTTGATTATTTACTAGGAATCATCCTAGCAATACGTCCAACAAATTCATTGATATTCTGTGTCTGTAAGATGACTCTTCCCGGTCCGGTGAGTTTTGTTAAGAACAGACCCTCGCCACCCAAAAAGATGTTTTTCAGACCTTTGATCGTCTCGATCTCGTACTTTACGGTGCGCTCAAATGCTACTACATTTCCAGTGTCTACCTTGATGACTTCTCCCGGCTGCAATTCTTTGATGACCTTGTCGCCATCGATTTCCAAAAATGCCATTCCCACACCGGATAGATCCTGCAAGATAAAGCCTTCGCCGCCAAACAAACCGGCAGAAAACTTTTTGGTAAATGTAATGTTGAGATTTACACCAGGCTCTGCACACAAAAATGCACCTTTCTGGCAAATAAGACCTCCCGTCTGTCCTACATTGACCGGAACGATCTCTCCTGCAACTGTGGATGCAAATGCAATGGAGGCACCTGCGCGTTCTGCGGTATAATTTGCCATAAACATGGACTCTCCGGCAAACATTCGGCCAATTCCTTTCATCACGCCACCACCGGTGTTCGTGCTCATGGAAATTCCGTCAGTCTGCCAAGCCATACCGCCTGACTGTGTGTACATTGATTCACCGGGTTGGTCAAAAAGAATCTCGACTGCCGGCATCGTGGTTCCTAAAATTCTGTACTGCATAAGATTACTCCCTTCTCATTTGGTTTCATTGTATTCCCTATACGACTCATATCATGCAAAACCTGTTTATCAAACTCGCAAATTCGCTCTTTCAGAGCTCTTTCGCTTGTTTCACAAGCTAATTTGCTCGTTAATGAGCCCAGAAAAACAAATGCCTGCTTCGCAGTCGCTTGTTTTTCTCTGAGGCTCATTATATCACACAACCAAGTCTCTTGAAAAGCTTTCTATTGAACTTGCAGCACATTAGCCACGCACTTAGTCAAGCAGTAATAGCGGATCCACCGCCTGATCTGCTTGTTGTACTTTGAAATATAAGTTACTGCCTTCTTCTGTGTAAAATGTGGTGGGTGTGGCAATTTTACCGATCACATCACCTTTCTTCACCTCATCACCTTCTTTTAACGATACTCCTTTCAGCTGTCCATAGGTGAGTGTATACTCATTGCCAATGTTCATGGCAACGGTTACGCCCGTTTCGTCTTCCTTACTGACAGAGAGAACTTCGCCGTCCGCTGCCGCCTTGACTTTCGTGCCCTCTTTTGCGCCAATGATGAGTGCAGGATTACAGCGATACTGCTCTAATGTCTTGAAATATACAGTATTGTTGATGCTGAATTTCATAAGTACCTTTCCTTTGACCGGCCAGGCAAGTCCCTGTTCTTCCTGAAATGCAAAATGTGTCGTTTTTTGATTGCGAACGGTTGCATTTGCAGCTGCCGCCTCATCGGAAGATGCCTTTTGAGAATTTTTCTTTGACGCAGAAGTCTTTTGATCTGCACTTTTTTTCTTGGTTGCTCCGTTTGATTTTTTTACCGGAGCAGAAGATTTCTTTGCTGTTTGATTTTTGCTCTTTACAGTCGGAGTCTGAGAAGCCAGCGCAGCCTTCTCTTTTATGGATTCATCGGACGATTGGCTGACCTGCTGATCCTTGTCCGGTGATGGACTCTGTGATTCTAAAACAGAGGACCACTGCGGACGCTCCGGTGTTTTATTCATGCGATAGTAGACGGTTCCGATTGCCAACAGGCATACAAGAGCGGTACAAACCGATACATAAAATCCCTTCTTTTTCCACATTGTTTTTTCTGTTTCAAACATACTTACTCCATTTCTGCACACTCTATCTGTGTATCATAGTCTTTGTGTCAAGTGCGCGCAGACACAAAGCACAGCATTTTTTACCCCTATAAAGAAAAAAGACACCCCGATTCCATCGGGATGTCTACGATTTCCTCTTCTACTAGGTTTTCCCCAAATAGAAGATTTATACCCTATAATTTTTTATTCTTCAAACGATGTCGTATCTTGAGCAACATCTTCTGCCACCTGCTCCGGTGCCGACGCTTTCATATCCTCTGTCATTGGATTTTCCGATGCCACCATGTTTCCATTCTCTGCCATCGGATTTCCCGGCGCTGCCATAGTTCCGTTTTGTGGCATACCATTTCCCTGTGGCATTGGATTTCTAGGCACCAATGGACTGCCATTATTCGGCATCGCATTACCGCCCTGTGGCTGATTATAGATCGGCACATTGATCGTGCGATATTCGACAGGTGTAGGCACTCTGACTTCTTTCACATGATGATAAACAACTCTTGTATCTGCCAAGCGATCATGCAATCCTCTTTTTTGTGCGTCCGGTCCAATAATAAAATAACCGACACACATGATCAATTTTGACAAAAATCGTCCAACCGTTTCTCTATAAACAACCTGAAACAATGTAAGTTTGCCCTCTTCGCTGCTCACCACACGAAGGCACATCACCCGCTTACCAAGTGTTGCCCCGGTAAAATAGGTCAAAATAATAAAATACAGCACCCCAAGCAGATAAATGAGCATATCCTTGATGGAGTAATCAAACAACACATCTTTTAATAAAAAGTGGTCCGGATTGTTCCATGAAGCGATCCAAAGGGGTACTCTGACAACCAGCAGAGCCGCTCCAACAATCAGCCAGTCAATAAGGTACGCTGCCAGACGAACGAAGAATCCGGCATATACCCGATTTTCTCCGTTATTCTGCATAATATTTCAGTACTCCTTTTCCCTTGCTATCCACGATTTCTTTTGCAATTTCAGCCTCAGACTTTGGTGTCACATCTTTGAATGCTCCCATTAAGCTGCTAAAGAACGAGCTGACACTGCTGCTATCCGGTGTGAAAAACAGAATATCCTCATCAAGATCAAATTGCTTGATCATGGCGTTTTTCTCTTCTTCGTAGGAAGCGACTTCGTCTACCAAGCCATTTTCTTTCGCCTGTTTTGCCGTATAGATTCTACCGTCTGCCAATGTCTTTACACTAGCCTCATCCATGCCTCTGCCTTCGGAAACAACAGAAACAAACTGATCATACGCCTCATCTACCAAGCCCTGCAAAATGTTACGCTGCTCCTCTGTCAGATCCAAACCGCCGGATCCCATTGCCTTATTTGCACCACTGGTAATATCAATCTCTTTGATGCCCAATTTGTCATACAATTCCTTATAATTTGTCAATGACACGATGACACCGATCGATCCTGTCCAGCAGTTGCGGTTTGCGTAAATCTTATCCGATGCCATAGAAATATAATAACCACCGGAGCAAGCCTCCTGTCCAAAATATGCCCAGACCGGACGGCCCGTGTTTTTCTTGTACTCCATTAATTTCAAGTACAATTCATCACTCTCATACACCGTTCCGCCCGGTGTGTTGACATTTAAGAGAATTCCTTTGTTATTTTTACTTTCTTCCATCTGATCAATGTAGTTCATATACAGATCATGATTGTACTCTGAATCAGAGGAGGAAAGAATACTGGAATTACCGGAAGATGATGGTCCGATCTCGCCGACAATATCGATCACTCCAACAAAATCCTCGCTCGGCAAATTGACCGAATTATCAGCCATGAGACTACTCATTACATCTGCCGTATCCGTTGTTTGCTGTGTCAATTTGTCTTTTACCACATTGGACAGCATACCCATAAATCCTACCGCAATGATAACGGCACCTGTTATCAGTATTCCAATAATCTGTTTTTTCTTCATGTTCTTCCCCATTCCTGCACATCTGTTTCGTGCATCACCAACTGTGATTTATTTTAGTATCCTACTTTTTTACCACTCTTTGTCATATAACCGGAAATCTTCTTTGCCTTATAATCCTTCTTCTTCTGAGAATCCGGAACTTCCGGATCTGTAGGATCATAATGAATACTTCCTGTTACTTTGATCGTTGCTGCTTTTCCAAGTGGTCCCGGTTTCTTGCTGCTTCCAACTGCGATCTTAACCGGTGTTCCTGTTGGCATATAATCATACAGCCATTTTGCATCAGCCACTGCCATACGGATACATCCTGCACTTGCCGGTGTTCCCAAACGGTTATAGGTATTCGGATTCAATGCATAATGAGACTGTGAGCCTACGGCGATAGAATGGAAATATACATTTCCAACTACATGAGAAGTCCATCTCGCATATACCGTGCTTCCATCCGGCTCATGCATTGGTTTAAGCGGATAACGCACTGCCTGACCGTTTGTACAGATAGAAAAGTTTCCGATCGGTGTAAAGGAAGAATTGAGACTCAACGCTCCCGGACCTGCATTTGTAGAAACATCTCTACCAACAGACACGGTAAATGTCTGTACTGGTGTGTCGTATTTCTGTGTGTCTTCATTGTACAAATACACGGTCACAACACCTGCTGCACGATTCAACTCGATCTGATATTTTCCACTGCCCTTTTTCAACTTCAAAACCTTTGTCAGATTTGTCTGCTTTTCATTGTTTACATAATAAAATCTGTATTTTTTGCCGTTATATTTCTCATATACCCAGCCCTGCTTACCCATGTTTTTCTTGGAAAGCTTGTAGGTCTTCTTTGCCAGCAGGACTTTCTTGCCCCACTTCGTATAACCATACGCATACGCTGTAAATTTACCTGTACTCTCACTCTTTACGCTTGCTGTATATTTGTTTTTCTTTGCAGATCCTTTTGCCTTGTAAGTTCCCTGTTTCTTTTTATTGGACTTAACTACAACAAAAGTTACCTTCTTGATATTTCCCGGTATGTACGCACCCGTCAACTTAAATGCAGATGTTGCATTTTTCTTAGCCGTTACCTGGAAAGTTCCTGCCTTGATTCTCTCATCTGCTGTTGTTGCCGTGTCTAATTCTCTCGTGAGATTATTTCCATCCGTAATGACTGCCTTGATCGTGTAAGCATCCAATTTGTATTTCAATTTTTTAAGCTTGATCGTTGCAAGGTATTTGCCGGATTTCTTGCTTCCCTTTACGGTATACACTTTTTTGCCCTTGCTGTTGTACACCTGGAAAGTCACTTTCTTCACCGCATACGCATTGTTCAAACCGGATAAAACCGCCTGAAATGCCGCCTGTTTCTCAAGTGCCGCACTCTTCTTCACTGTGAAAGTTGATACGGTTGGCTCTACCTTAAACTCTGTGGTAGAAAGCACCTTGGTGATCTTACCGTTGGTATTGTTAAGTACCAATCGTGCTCCCCATGTGCCATAGCCCTTTGCAGCTGTCGCAATATTTTCTTTCCATGTCAGGCTGGATCCCTGCAAAGTCTTTGCTGTACCAATCGTTTTTGCTGTGCTCTCTGCCTTGCTCTTATTCCATACCTGAATAGATACCTGGTTACCGCTTCCCGGTGCCAAGACACCACCTGCAGCTTCGGAAGAAACCATCTGAAATGTTCTGACTGCATCTCCGGTGCCACCTGCTACGGACAAGCGAAGTTTGCTCTGATGTACGGAAAAATCACATACGCCTGCTTTCACTTCCTCTGTGCCATAAACGATATGTACGGAATAGCTTGTAAAGTCATAGCCAACATCCTGCAAACTGATTGTTCCCGTATAAACACCATCTACGCAGTTCGTTTCATCCAATGTAATGTCTTTCTGCAAAACAATCTTTTTATTGTCAGATCGTTTTACCATCATAGTAAATGTAGACGCCTTTGTCAGATCCAATCCCTGTACCTTATAAGTACAAATCCCATTGTGTCTGTCTGTTGTTGCTGTTGCGGAATATGCCGCTGCCTGCGATTTTGCAGCACCTGCGCCAAACATCAGCACGATCGCTAATACAGCAATTACTGCATACCGCATACTTTGAATTCGTTTTCCCTTCATAATGCCCTCCATTATTCATGTGTCATAATAATATGTAATTAAATATATTTAAAAGATTCGGGGCTTATAGCCCCTCTATCTTTATATTAAATTCCAAACGGTTCCCTCACGGGTATCTTTGACCTCTACACCCTTTGCCAGCAATTCGTCTCGGATCGCATCCGCTTTCGCAAAATCTTTTGCTTTCTTTGCTTCTTTACGCTCTGCGATCTTTTCCTCGATCCAAGCTGTCAACTCATCATCTGCACCGGCAGACTCAGTCTCATCCAAAAGCCCCAGAGAAAGAACCTGCTCAAAGTCGGCGATCAGCGCTCTCTTTGTCGCATCGTTCGTATCTGCCTTTAACACATCATACAATACCGTCAAAGCCTGAGAAGTATTGATATCGCTTCCCATTGCCTGTGCAAACGCCTCTTCATACTTAGCAAATACTGTATCGTCTACTTCTCCCTCTGTTCCCAGAGAAGCCACTCTCTTCTGCAGTTTTTCATAAGCTGTCTTGACATTGTCCAATACTTCGTAGCTGAATACCAATGGCTTACGATAATGTGACTGCAGGCAGAACATACGGTATACCAATGGATTGTAGCCCTTCTCCTCCAGAGAAGAAACAGTCAAAAATCCACCTGCCGATTTACTCATTTTACCGCGTTTATCATTCAAATGCTGCACATGGAACCAGTAATTGCACCACTTGTGTCCAATATATGCCTCACTCTGTGCGATCTCATTCGTGTGATGTGGGAAAATATTATCCACGCCACCACAATGAATGTCCAAATATTCGCCCAAATGTTTCATACTGATGCAGGAGCACTCAATATGCCATCCCGGATAGCCAACGCCCCAAGGGCTGTCCCACTTCAATTCCTGATCGTCAAACTTAGACTTCGTGAACCAGAGAACAAAGTCTGTCTTGCTCTTTTTGTTGCTGTCTTCCTCGACATCGTCTCTCGCACCAACCATCAATTCTTCTTCATTCTGGTTGGAAAGCACATAGTATTCATCCAGCTTAGATGTGTCAAAGTACACATTTCCACCGGCAACATATGCATAACCTTTTTCGAGCAGTGTCTCTATCATATGGATAAACTCCGGTATACAATTCGTAGCC
>JALEPA010000198.1 GCA_022766515.1 Lachnospiraceae bacterium
TATAGGAAATTTTGGATACCAACAAATGGAGGATGATTATGTCACTTTTACAAGAGTGGAGAGAGTACGCATATAGCGTAGAATTAGAGTCGCAGCAGGGACATGCGATCTGGGACAAATATTTTGAGCAGGAAAAGGCAATTTATGAGCAGCTTTTGGCAGCGCCGGATGAAGTCGTAAGCGGCACGGTACAGGAGCTTGCTGATAAATATGGCATGGAGCTGAATTATATGGTTGGATTCTTGGATGGAATCAACGAGAGCTTGAAGACACCAAATCCGATCGAGGAGATGGAGGCAGACACTACGGTATCTCTTCCAATTGATCTGGAGCAGTTGTATTACCACATGGTAGAGGCAAAGGCAGACTGGCTGTATGAATTGCCGGCTTGGGACAATTTGTTGACACCGGAGCGTCGTAAAGAGCTTTATCGTGAGCAGAAGAAGTCCGGAACAATCGTGAAAGAGAAGAAGATTGGCCGTAACGATCCATGCCCTTGTGGATCCGGCAAGAAATATAAGTTCTGCTGTGGAAGAGCCTAATTTGATAGGATGAGGAATTGCTCGCAGAGCAGTGTGGCATCATCAGGAGTTGTTTCAACAATTTTTGGTGGGCAAAAGAACAAAAATGAAACAGGTATTGTCGGTGGTGACAATGCCTGTTTTTGTGTAAGTCTCGCTATCTAAGAACAAAGTGGGATTGCCCACTTTGCGCGTCACTGCACAATTGCTTTAGCAATCTTCCTCTGTGCAGTGATCGCATCCTCGCGGGGCGTTTTTTACTTAATAGGAAACGAGAAGTTTCCTAATTAAGTAAAAAAGGAGCAAAACCAGCGTTTTGCTCCTTTTTATACCGTAATCTGAGGGATTACAATAACTGCATCTGTACATCCCTTGTCAGTACATCTGTATAACTAAAGGAAATTTTCTGTGTAGTGTCATCCAGCTTGTTCTCGACCTCAACCAAAAAGATGCTTGGATATGTCTCGCGGATAATTCCCTCTGTCACATCAATTTTGTGACGACCGCGATTTGCACGGATTTTCACCTTGCTGCCAATGTTTTGGTCCAAAGAGGACTTAACTTTGCGAATATCTGACTGACTCATAGTACACCTTTACCTTTCTCTGGGAGATTATTTCAACGGTTGAAGATTCCTATAATCCCACAGGGAACTATCAAAATCTAAAATTCCTCAAAACAATCCTAACAACGACCAAACCTATTATAACACAATTTTGACATATCGTCAAATTTTGGTTACAAGTATTAGGGGTTTGAAACGGTTTAAGGAGCAATTACCATACAATATATAGAACCTTACTGTAAAAATCTTTGCTTATTTTGTCATAACAGGGAAAAAAGAAAGGAATTGTTTGTCGTAGAAAACCGAACAAAGTAATGCAAAATATCATCGTTTATGATACAATAGAAAAAGTATATGCAAAAAAACTGGACAAAGAAGGGAAGTGTTTCCGTTGAATCACATTATGATTGATCTGGAAATGAATAAAATAGAGAAACAACACAGGGATCAGCTGAAACTGTCCAGTGAATTGATCGAGATCGGGGCGGTGAAGATGGATGACCACTTTGAGGTGATCGATACTTATCAAAGTTATGTGGCACCGGATTTTGGACCGATGAATCATAGGATCATTGCATTGACAGGAATTACAGATGATAAGCTGGTAGGAGCTCCAAGGTTTGCAGACGCAATGGACGATTTTGCAAAGTGGATCGGCAAAGAGCCCACTACATTTTATTCGTGGAGTTTATCGGATATTCGCCAATTTCAGACAGAATCTGCATTTAAGGAATATCGGGGTAAGATTTTGCGGCGAATGGAAGCAAATTGGATAGATTTCCAAGAGGAATATAGTAAATTATTGGGGATCGAGAAGAAGATCAAGCTCAAACAGGCGGTAGCTGCGGCAGATTATGAGTTTACCGGAGCACAGCATACCGCTTTAGCTGATGCCGTCAATACGGCGGAGATCCTGCGTCTGTCGAAAGATGCGGATCGATTTGAGGCAGTGATGAAACCGGTGTTAGATCTGTTCCGACCAGAGAAAGAAGAGCCGACACTGTTAGATATGTGTCCGGAGTTCTTTGCTTCTTTTCTGGCAGAGGAGGAGCAGCAGTCCTAATAGAGGGAGCGGAGTGAAATACGGATGCCGCTCTTTATTAGAACATAGCAAATGGCACGCTTTTAGGATTCGGCAGGCTGTTGTTTTCCTTTGAGAAACATAAAGACAGCGGCTGCGATGATGGTGATGTATCCGAGTACACTTAAGAGATCCGGTACTTCGCTAAGGAAGAAGAATCCCATGATGCCTGCGAAGATGACCTGCGTGTAGTCAAACACGGACAGTTCTCTGGCGGGAGCAAAAGAGTATGCTGCGGTGATGGAAAATTGTCCTCCGGTTGCAGCAAGTCCGGTCAAAAGCAAAAATCCAAGCTGCACGATACTCATAGGAGTATAGTTTGCTATGCAGTAAGGGACAGATGCAAGACAGGAAAAGGTGGAAAAGAAAAAGATGATAAATGCCTTTGGCACACCATTTCCGGTTGCTTTGCGCAGCAGTGTGTAAGCAAGTCCGGCTGCAATCCCACCGATCATGCCGATGAAGGCAGGGATGGAGATCAGCGTATCTCCGGAAGGCTTCAAGATGAAGCAGGTACCAAGCAGTGCCACGCCGACACAGCAAAGCTGGTAAGGTTTTGCTTTTTCCTTCAATAAAAAGTATGAGAAAAGAATCGCAAAAAAAGGAGAAAGTTTATTCAGCATAGAGGCATCCGCGATGTTCAGATGATCGATCGCATAAAAATTGCAGAAGATGCCGATCGTGCCACCGATGGCACGGCCGATGACGGTGTTCCAGTTGCCTTTTGCGCAGTCCCAATGGATATGCTCTTTGCGCAGAAGACCAAGGGAGACGATCACGGCGACCACATTACGAAAAAACGCTTTCTGAAGTGTAGGTATATCTCCGGAAAGCTTGAGAAATAAATTCATCAGTGCAAAGCAAAATGCAGCGCTGAGAATACATAAAATACCTTTTGTTTTTTGAGATAACATAGTAACATTCCTTTCTGTAACAGTTGCAGTATACCGCATGACGATAGTCATACATCTGACTGCCAAGTTACAGAATAGCACAATCGTTGCAACAACACAAATAGGATCAGAGGGAGAGATTCATGGTACGCAATAAATATTATGTAGTGCGCAAATTGGCGGATGTGGTGTATGCAATCCCGGTAGGGCAGGGCATTGTATTGGACTATCCGGTGTTACAGTTGGGACAATTAGAGTACGACATTGTCTGTAAAGTCAATCAGGATGAAAATCCGCGAAAAGTATTTGAGGAGCTGGCGATCAGCTATTTGATCCCAGAGGAAGAGCGCGACAGCTTTTGGGATGATTTCACGACGGCAGCAGAGAATTTAGCATCGTGTAATATTATTCAAAATCTCATGTTGGACGAGAGAATGAATGCGCGGCAAAAAATGACAAAGCGTGGCAAAAGATTTCGATAGAGGGAGGATGAGGCAATGAAATATCGCATTGGAGACACGGTAATTGCTATCAATGTGGAAGAA
Organism: Lachnospiraceae bacterium; assembly: GCA_022766515.1. Taxonomy (GTDB): domain Bacteria; phylum Bacillota; class Clostridia; order Lachnospirales; family Lachnospiraceae; genus Butyribacter. Next base: position 3,606 of record JALEPA010000198.1, read on the forward strand.
AAAGATCTGCATCCCAACTTTCAGGCGTTTGTCTGCGAGGAGGATGCGTTACCTCAGCTGTCCCTGGAGGTTGTGCAGGAGACACAGATGATGATGTCTGTCGAAATGACAGTAGGACAGATCGTGTTAATGAAATCTGATCGGCTGGGAGTATACGAAGGTGCGATGGGTATTGATCTGGTATATCGCAAACATACGCAACTGACGAGTATTTCTGTGGAAAAGGGTTATCAGAATGCGAGAATATATGTTGTGAAAGATGATGACGGAGTTTGGAAAGAAGAGCTTCATGAAGCATTAAAGGATGTTGTTTATCTGGCACTGGAGCAAAACGGCAGAGTGGTATTGGATTCTTCTTCTTTGCTGATCGATGGGCGCGGAGTGATCTTTGCGGCAGATCCCGGCGCAGCGTTTGCAAAGTTGTGTATCGAGCAGGATTTGGGAAAGATGTTGAATGACCAGGCAAATGTGTTGGGAATCCAGGATGGTCGAATTTACCTGTACGGAACGCCTTGGTGCGGTGAGGGAAACTTTCAGGCAGAGAGAACACCGCTTGGAGGGATTGTATTCCTACAAAAATCAGATGCGATGATCGTGTCGGATGTGCAGGCGGATAAGAGACAGTTGTTGCTGTTGATCTATTGTAAATCTCCGTTATGGCGTGAGGGCTTATTGGATCAGTGTCTGGATACGATCCAGCGAGTGGAGCCTTCGGTATGGATCCGACAGTTAAAATCTCACAGTGATGCGGAGGCTGTTGGAGTATTAAAAGAAGCGTTAGATTCTATGGATGCAGATACGACCGTGCAGTATTGATTACTACAACGGTCGTATCAAAGGGAGTCTATTATGGACGGACACTGCTGATAAAGCAGTGTGTCGTTGTCGAAAATTGTTGAAGCGATCCTCGCATCAATGAACTTTGATCTTAATTTTGGCAGATTTTTTATTGTAGGTACTGACCTTGATGATGGCAGTACCTTTTTTGCGTGCCGTAACCTTGCCGTCTGCGCTAACAGATGCAACAGATGGTTTGCTGGAGCGGAAAGTCAGATGGTAGCTGGCACTTCCGCTCGAAAGTTTTGTCTTTACGGTGTAAGATTTTCCTTTCTTTATTTTTTTAACCTTCTTGGTAAAACGGATTTTTTTCGGTGCTTTTTTGACCTTGATTTTCATGGTAGTCTTTGTGGTACCACAGGAAATGGTAATGGTAGCAGTACCCTTTTTCTTGCCGACTACAACGCCCTTGGAAGAGACGGTGGCAATTTTGGTGTTACTGCTTTTCCAGGTCAGTTTTTTGCCGGAAAGATGTTTGGCTGTATAGGTTAGCGTAACTTTTTCCTTCGTGCCGATCGTTATCTTTGTATTAGATAATTGAAGATATGGCACAGCAGCTGTATTGGTAGCGTATGCTTTGAGACAGAGGTTATTTTGACCTGCCTTACCGGTGTCGACCCATGAACCATTCAAATAATAGTAGCTTTGTCCGGTCTGGCTGGCATAGGACGATACCGTGTTGGAACTTGTCTGCCCGGTGCCTTCGATCGGATAGTAAATTTCGTTTCCCAATTTGGCGTGATAGGTGACCACGACAGAAAATTTTTCTCCGGCTGATAATGTCACAGGTTTCGTAAGCGGAATCGTGTGAAAACCGTTGTAGGCGATCGTTCCTGTAGTCGTGCCGGAAGATAGTAGGGTACCGCTTTGTGGATTACCACTTTTGGGATTGCGGTAAATGCGGATCGTGTAGGACTGGTTGTCGGTAATCGTGTAAATGCCGACTGCCTGCAACTTTTGGTTGTAATCCCGGCGGCATTGAAATACATTGGCACCGACCATGTCAGTGGTTCCGGTGATGGCAGAACCCCAGCCATAACCATCGTATTGATAGTTGTTGGAATAGTTTCCTGCTTTTTCGACTTCAAAAGAATAGACATCACAGATCGATGGCTCTTCGTAAGAAAGCCAAAAATAACCGTCATCATTAGCACTTGTTCCATAACTGTTGGCGATCAGCCAGGCACCATCCGAGGATGGACGGTGGGAGGCAGGAAAATGGAGACGGGAGTAATTGTCATCCCAGCCAACGATAGTGACGCAGTGATTAGCAGCACTGATCGCACTCTTTCCGGTGTAAGACGACTGGTAGTAGTTTCTTCCATTAGAAGAAGCAGAAAGGTAGCTGGTGTTGTAATACATACCAAGCGTCAGTGCGGAAGTCTGCATCAATGCCTGTTTCCAGACAGTTGTAGAGGCATCGTCATAACAGGTCGCATTTTGCAAATGGTAAGAAGAATTGTAGCGCAGTGTCTCACCTTTTTGCTGCATGGTATTTGCCATTGCCTGTTGCTGTTTTTGTGTGGTTGCTCGAAACGGAGCAACGGACTCGTGGACGAAGCCGGACCATTTCGCCAGATTAAAGACTGCAAGTAAAGGTGATCCGCCCCAGGAATAGGCAGCATCGGCGCGGGTTACTTTTGGTGTAAATCCATCGGTTGCCAGTAGATCACCGGCTCGCTTGGATGGATGGAAGGCAAACCACGCCAAATGATTCTCCGAAAAATCTGCGTTGGCAGAGGAAGTCAATTTTTTGCGAATGGCGTTGGACTCAGCTGATTTGACAGTTGCAAATGCCCAGCAGGCACCGCTATAGCCCTGATTTTTGATCGATGTGACACAGCCTTCCTCACGCATATCATAAGCGGAAGGAAGAGATACGCTGTTTTCCTGAAATAGCGATAACTCTGTTTCCTGATTCGTGGCAAGTGCATGCTCATTTCCGTTAGTGTCATAATAGTGGTACTGCGCTAAAGAGCCATTGTAGGCAGTGGAACGGGTAATGATCTTTTGACGCAGGTTATCGGCATCCGATGCCTGTACCTGTAAAGGATGCAGACTTGCCCCCAAAAGGCAGGAAGCTCCCAGGATTCCGACAAACAGTTTGTATAATTTTATTCTCATATTGTCCCCTTTTTTTGCATATGGTTAGTAGTAAGGTTTATTGTAACATATTTTTGCTGCCTGTGTGTGCAGGCACAAAAAATAGATATCCGTCAAAAATTCATTTTTTTGTAATTGTATATCTATGGCAGTTATAGTAAAATCATTCTGTGACAAAATGATGTTGAAATAAAAACAAAGTGGGAAAACACTTTGGATTGGAGGAAGAGTGTGAAATTTATTAAGGATATTTTAAAGGGTGCAGTGATTGGCGTTGCCAATGCGATTCCCGGTGTGAGTGGTGGCACGATGATGGTGTCGATGGGCATTTATGATGACATTATTTATTGCATTACTCATCTGTTTAAGCAGCTGAAGAAGAGCATACAGATCTTGCTGCCTTATATTATTGGTATGGCGGTTGGAATTGTCGGTCTGGCATTTGTGATCGGTTATTTGTTAGAACATTTTGAATTTCAGACAAAAATGACATTTATTGGTTTGATCCTGGGTGGTGTGCCATTGTTACTTGGCAAGATCAAGGGAAAGAAGAAAGGGCTGCCACATGCGATCGTGTTCCTTTTATTCTTCGTGGCGATCATCGCAATGCAGTATTTTGGAGGAGAAGGAAAAGAAGTCAGCCTTACTCTTGGAATCATCCCTGCAATCCTGTTGTTTGTCGTAGGTGTGATCGCATCTGCCACGATGGTTATTCCGGGTGTGAGCGGATCTATGATGTTAATGATCCTTGGATACTATAATCCGATCATGAATGCTGTACAGGATTTTGTGACAGCGTTAGCATCTGCAAATATGAGTAAAGTATTGGTGTTGTGCGGCTCCTTGATTCCATTTGGACTTGGTGTTGTGATCGGTATTTTTGCCATTGCAAAATTGATCGAGGTTTTGTTATCCAAACAGGAGACGATTACTTACAGTGCCATTCTTGGACTGGTAGCAGCATCGCCGGTCGTGATCTTGATGGAGACGGACTTGTTACATTTGTCAGCGGTCACAGTGATTACCGGTGTGGTATTTTTTGCTGTTGGTGCTGTATTTGCCAGCAAACTGGCTGACTAATACAAGCTGCTTTTGAGGGAATATACATAGATAAGAATGGAGGGGTACGGATATGCAGGAAGATAGAAAACTGTTACATCGAAAAATTATAGCGAATCTTAGTATTACGCTTGCGTGGATCTTGGCAATCCTATTATTTGGACCTTGGCTGCTTCGCTTTTTCTCGCCACTGATCGTGGCAGCAGTCATTGCCATGATTGCCAATCCGCTGGTAAGTTTTTTGGAAGATAAGATCAAGATCATGCGAAAGCATGGTTCGATGATCGTAATTGCATTGGTCTTGGTGCTTGTGGCGGCAGTGCTGTCGTTTACCGTATGGGAAGTCATTGTGCAGATCAGCGAGTGGGTTGTGGATCTGCCGGATCTGTACCAAAATGTGATCAAAGGCATTAATGAGTCGCTGACAGTGCTGCATGGAAAAATGCATTTTATTCCGTCTAATCTGGAGCATCTTTTGCCGGGGAACAATGGGAAATTTAACGATCTGATCTTAAGTTTTCTCAATTCTTTGACAGACAGTCCGGTCAAGACGGTAAGTTCTTTTGCGGGATCATTGATCGATGGATTGGTATTATCCATTTTAACGATTATGATCGCCTATTTCTTCGTGGCGGACAAGCAGCGTATCCATACGGCGTTGTCAAAATATACACCGGAGAGTGCTAAAAATCTTTGGCGTATTTTCCGTAAGATCATTGTGACGGCAGTTGGCGGCTACTTGAAAGCCTGCTTAAAGATCATGGTCATCATGTTTGCTATATTGTGGGCGTTTTTCTTCGCACTTGGCGTAAAGCATGCGATGGTCATTGCTATCATTACTGCGGTGCTTGATTTTCTACCATTCATTGGTACCGGATTCGTATTAGGGCCTTGGGCAGTGTATATGCTGCTGACAGGCAAATATGTGTATGCTATCGTATTGATCATAGCTTATTTTGTGACATTGATTGCCAGAAGATTGTTGGAGCCAAAACTTGTAGGCGACAGCGTGGGAATCAGTCCGTTTTTGACATTGATGTCTATGTTTGTAGGTTATCGGCTGCTTGGTATGATTGGTTTGATCGTTGGTATTCCGGCTGGAATGATCTTGAAAGCACTGGTTGAACAGGGGGCATTTGAAAGCCAGATCCGAGGTTTGAAGATATTGGCAAAGGATTTGGAAGAGTTTCGGAAGTATTAGGAAAAGAGAAGTTTCCGATAATGTAAAAAAAGGGAAGCCTGATGAGTAGGCTTCCCTTTTGAAATTTGTAGGTTGATAGGAATCGTTTTTAATCGATGAAGTGACTTAAGTTGATGGTGTTTCTTTCTGCTGCCATCTCGCGTCCTGCTACTGCGCGGAAAATACCATTCATGATATGGAACAATGCGATGCCGATCAACATACCGATGATAGCAAATGCATAGTCATCAATATGTGCTCTTCCAAGACCGGACAGATATTGGGACAATTCCATAATGAGTGGAAACAGCAAATACAGGAAGAGGCGAAATGCCACAAACCAGTTTTTAGCATAAGCTGCTACATAATATCCAAAAGGAATGTAGAGACAGATGCTTTCTGCAACATAGCAGATCAACGGGATCAGCGAATCACCGTTTCGCAATGCGCTTTCGAGATAAGTACCGGTTGCCATGAAAGGTACGAAGTTTTGCGCACCAAATGCAGCTTCCTCATAAGGTGGAACGATCGGGGTCAGAAAATATTGCTTGATCATGACCAGTACATAGCAGATCAGCAATACAATACTCATCTGGCGGAAAAAACGATCATAGCCATTGAAATGAGGACCCGGATCTAACAGATCTCTCAAGGTACAATATAAGAAAGGCGTGATCCAATTTACCAGTACCAATAGCACTAATGAAAAATCATAGTGAATCCATTGGTTGGGCTGTATGAGATAAACGACTGCTGCAAATATAAAAGTACCTGCTGTCATAAAGGCAGCATGCAGTGTGTTGTATCCGTAATGAAAGGATGACGACAAAAAGAAATGCGCCAATACCAGTGAGACGATCACGGCAAACAAGATTGCGACAGCATGCTGTGGTACAAAATAATATAAAAATCCTTCACATAATAATGAGAGCAGCGACAGTAAAATAACAAGGCTGCTTATGTTTACGGTTCGTGCATTCATAAAATTCCTCTCCTCCATTTTGTATATTTTTGATACCAAATCTTTATAGGAGTAAAGTGTATTCCTTAATCCTATTGCTTATATAAAAATAGTCATACATCTCTATTATACGAGATACTCGTATAAAATTCAAAGAAAATTTCTGGAAAGGCAATATGTGGATCGGGGCGCAGGGGAAATTTGACAGAATTAGCAAAATACTATATGTTTATATGTGGTTAAACTATATGAATTCTATAAATCTATTATACAAGGGGTGAGATGAGTACTTTATTGAATAGAATTGTGTAGTTTACAATCTTTAATGAGAATGTAGTTTTTGTATGAATTTTTGTATGAAATTTTGTATGAAATTTCTTAGTATTTTATCAAAACATGTAAAAAGAAGTGGAATTTGAAAGGTGGTTAAAAAATGAGAACAAGTAAAAAGAATAATGGAGTCCAGATAATAAGCTGGGATTCAAATAATGGAATAATTTAAGAACACTAGTCTTAAAAACTTGAATGAAGCAATTAAAAAGTTTACGAGAGGTGATGGGATTGAAAAAGAAATCCATGAATTATGTGGTCATTCTTTTGTTTTTAATCATTTGTTGTGTATTTGTGGGCAAAAAAATTATCAATAAGGATCATAAGTCTGATGATAACGCCATTCTGAATCAATCCAATGAAGCAGAGATAGAACGGCGCACTAAAGTGGCAAATGAAAAGGCAGAAAAAGTGGAAAATGTATGGGATAAAGTGGCATTAACATTTTGTCCGGGAATAGAAGGCGTGGTTGTTCACGAACCGGATGAGGAAATCCAAAATCATGATTGGGCTTACCAATTCAGCAGTGCACATATGACTAAAAAGATGAAAAAATCTTGGAATTTTCGCGAGGACTGGCAAGGAGAAAAGATAGATAAAAAACGCTGCATCAAAAACAAGTATACCTATGTTTATTTGACGACGAAGATTTGTTGCTTAAAAGGACATGACGATTTTGGAATTAATAATATTTCATTAAATGTTTTTGACGAAAAAGGTGAAAACATGGACATATTTGATGTTAATACCGGCGATTTACCTCACAAAAATGATACACATTACTGGATCTGCAAATTGAAAAAAGGGGAAACCATGGAAACGGAATTTGCTTATGCCGTACCTGATAAATATCTAAATGGTAAGTATTATTTTGCGTTACAGGTGGATAATCAGCAGGTTAGATTGAGTAAAGCGGAAGAAGTTGCTTTGATCAAGCTAGATATCAAAGGCATTGAGCAGCAAAAGGGGTAGTATTGTATCTGCAGCTTAAAGGTTGCCAACTGAGAAAGGAATGCAAGGGTAGTATATGAAAAATTGTATCAAGATTGAATGTAGACGAGCGTTTTCTAACAGAGGGATGCTGGCTTCGCTAGTAATCGGAGTGCTGATCGTAGCCTGGCATCAGTGGCAATATGTTTTGCCGATCAAGGTCATAAATGAGGAAAGTTTTTGCCCGGAAAGTGTTTTTTACAATTGGATCGGAGCAAGCAGTTTTTCACTGCAGAGTTATTTGTTTTTTCTCATTATTCCGTTGCTTGCGGTGATGCCGGCGGGGAGCAGCTATCACAAGGATCTGGGAAATGGGTATGACAGACAGTTTTTTCTACGAGGACAAAAGAAAAGCTATCTATTTGCAAAATATGCAGCAGTGTTTTTGTCGGGAGGAGTTGCAGTCGTGTTCCCTCTTCTTTTAGATTTTGCTGTTACAGCGTTACAATTACCGCTGCTCAAACCGGAGCCAATTATGTCGCTTGGACCCGATGCTGGCAATATAGGATTTTCGCTGTATTATGAGCATCCTATGGTACATACGGTTGTGTTTCTTGTGATCGATTTTTTGTTCGCGGGTGGAATCGCAGGGATCTGTTTGTTCGCCTCGTTTTATTCGGACAATAAATATATGGTGCTGATTGCTCCTTTTGCAATGTATTTTTTTGTATTTTCAATGGATAATTTATTGGGTGGTCAAAGTATGATTTCTCCAAATCATTTTTTGGTTCCGGGATTTGAAAAACCAATAGTTGCTGAATATGTCATAGGTCTTTTTGTACTTTTGCTCTTTGCAGCATGTTACTGGTGGAAAGGAAACCATTATGAGTAGGCAGGATAAATGGAGTTTGGTGGTCGTGACCTGCTATCTGATATTGGCGGAGGTATGTTATTTTGCATGCCATACTTTTGGTAAATTTCCGGCATGTCAATTAGATAGTATTGTGGCGATCATGAAACCGGGACCATATTTTTGGACAATGGTGATTGCTGTAGGAATTTGCAGTATGTGGCTGTTAAAACAAGACAGTAATTATTCGTCCTTATTAAAAAGAGGCGGTCGGAGGCAAATGTTGTTCAACCAGTGGAAAAGAAATGCATTTGTAGCAGTTTGGCTGTCTTCGGTGCTGGTAATCGGTACGATGTTTTTTAACAGTGATCTAAGACTGAACAACTGGGATGTGATGGACAGTGTCTATTATACGCAAACAGGTTTGACTACCGAACAGAATACGGTGTTGTTATTCGTAGTGTTGTGGCTGATCAATATCTTTCGGTGCTTCGTAATGCAGGGGGTTTTAACATTGGTTTGGTGGTCTGGGTATAATTTACTCATTGGAATTTTACCGTTATGTGCCGTTAGTGTTTTTGAAATGATTTTTTATAATCCTGCAATTTTTCTACGCAGATTTACATTGGATTATCCCGTGTGGATTCATAAAAATTTGCTGGGAAATATGGCTTTGTATGGAGCAATCTGGTTATTGGTACTTGTGGTCCTGTCTTTTGTGGTAAGTTGCAAAAGAGAATTTTATGGAAATGAGGCGTGAAGGTGACGATACGATTATTTTTATATGACTTAAAGGTGGGGATCCGTGCAAAATGGAAGTTATATCTTGTGATGATAGTATTTGTATTATATATGATAGTTTCCTTTTATGCTGTGCAGCTGCGTGACGGATTAAGTTATATGGGATTATTGCGAGAATTGTTTTACGGTGTGAATCCGATGAGTGAGATTGAACGCACAGAAGTTTTTCGTATTCCTTATGATTGGCTGGCTTTTTTTATGGTTCCAACGGTGCTTGCCATTCGGTACCCCAAAGGAATTTTGGAACAACAGCAGATGTCTGGGGTGCTAAGGGCAAATAACAGAAGAGAATTATGGTGTAGTAAGCTGCTCTATGTGATCAGCCATAGCCTGTTTTGCTGTATTTTGATTTATGGCATATTATTTTTCATTGTTCTGGCGTATGGAAATCCTATGAGCGGGGCGGTAAAACGCAGACCGGATATAGGAATGTTTACAAACACGCAATTATACATGGTTGTGTTTGTGATCCCATTCCTTCTGGTTGTTACCTTTGGAATCGCTGCAATGGTGCTGTCAATGGTATTTAATGAGATGACAGCTCTTGTGATCGTGTTAGGATATATTGTTTGTTGCGTGTATGGGCGACATGTCTGCCTGCTAGGCAATTTTGCAATGCTTCGCCGCTATCCTGCGATGGGACGGATCACGATGCGGATCGTGCAGTGCTGTCTGGGTTCTATTGGGGCGATTATGGTATTTTCTGTTTTGGGACTGCTGTTTTTACACCACTATGAATGGATCAAAAAGGAGAAAGAACAATGAGTGTAGAGTTAAAAAATATTAGTAAGCAAATTCAAAAAAACATTATTTTGGACAATATTAACCTTTGTATGGAAGATGGAAAGATATATGGAATACAGGGAAAAAATGGTTCCGGTAAGACAATGCTGATGAAATTGATCTGCGGACTTGTTTTCCCTACGGAAGGAGAAGTGCTGATCGATGGGAAGCAACTGGGTAAAAATGAGTTTCCGCAGGATGTGGGTGCGTTGATAGAAAATCCAGCCTTTATAGAGGGGTATAGTGGGTTAGAAAATTTGAAAATATTAGCTTCCATCAAAAAGAAGGTTTCCGAGGAAGAGATTTGTCAATGGATGTTGGATTTTGGTCTGGATCCAAATGACAAAAAGAAGGCAAAGAAATATTCGTTGGGAATGAAACAGAAAATAGGCATTATTAGTGCAATGATGGAACGACCTAAGTTGCTGATCCTTGATGAGCCGATGAACGCTCTCGATGAGGGGAGTGTAGAAGTTCTAAAAGAAAAAATTGAGGAGGCAAGAGAGGGAGGAGCACTTGTCCTGATCTCTTCTCATGATGGAGATGAACTGGAAAAAATTGCAGATGAGTTGATTGTTATGAAGAATGGGAAGGTCGTGGAGTGTCATGAAAGCGAAAAGTAAGAAAATGCGTTATCTTCTTGTCGGGGGTGTCTTGTTAGTAGGCATTATTTTGTGCCTGATG
>JALEPA010000213.1 GCA_022766515.1 Lachnospiraceae bacterium
CACCAAATGATACAGCGTTCCCCTTTGTGCGCCCGATACCTTTTGCTCTTTTCTGCGAAAAGCAGGCTGAGGAATGTCATTTTTTTCTGCATAGACAGAGTCCTTCTCTACAGATGGAACTGTCTCTGAAGCCAACAATCCTTTCTCCTTCTGTTCATGATCCTCTGGCATTAACGATTCCATCTCCGCAGATTCGACTTCCTCCGGAACGATTGATTCCGCCTCCGCATAGCCCAGTTCCTCCTGGATCAGTCGTTCCATCGCCCTATGCTTCAATTCGGACACCGATACCTTTACAGGAAGATCCGTCTCCTTCTCATACGGATACCGATATTCCTTCTGCTCATGAAAACGCTCTGCCAATTCTGCATCATATTCGCGTTCCACATCCCAGTCCTTCAACCGCTGTCTTTGTTCTAATATTTCCTGCAGTTCTTCTTTTTCGCGTTCCACCTTATGCTGTGGCAGCACCACCTCCACAGAAAACAGTGCCCCATCGTCCTCCCAACGACCATACACATCCTGCGTAGCGTCCTCTTGCTGCGATACCTCCTGCAGCCATTCCGCACATTGCGGATACCAGCTTTTCTTGCAGACAGGAGGCATGATCAGATCCAAATAGGTCCGCACCTTAAATAACTCCTGCTCATCAAAAGAAGCACTCTTTAACTCCCATGCAGAAAGTTTTTTTGCCAAATTTTTCACCACGCCGGTCAGGATCAATTTCTCCTTTGCACGGGTCAATGCCACATACAGCACACGAATCTCTTCGGTCAGCACTCCCTTTAACATCTTCCTTGCCACCACTCGTTTGATCAAAGATGGCTGTGCAATGCGGTTGTCCAGATCCACATAGTCAACTCCCGCACCGTAATCCATATCGACAAGTACCGATTTACGGACATCCTGCAAATTGAACTGTTTGCCCAGTCCTGCCACGAACACGACCGGGAACTCCAAACCTTTACTCTTATGTATGCTCACGATCTGCACTGCATTTGCTCCTTCACCACTCAAAGAAGCCTCGCCAAAATCAATGTCTGACTTTTGCAGTTCCTCAATATAATGACAAAATCCAAACACACCGTGATGACCATTGCCTGCAAATTGAATGGACTGCTGCAACAAGATGTCCAGGTTACCACTCCTCTGCTCACCACCCGGCATAGCCGAAATAATACTGTAGTAGTCGAATCTCTCATAAATATCGCGTAAAATATCATAGACCGGCTTGATCTGCGACATCCTTTGATAGTATTTTATGCTGTCCACAAAATGGGTCAGCTTGTCTCGCAGATCCGTTGTCGTCTCCTTCTGATCGTCCTGCGTCAACGCGACCACTTTGTCCCAAAGATGTAAAGCCGGTGCCATCGCACCCAGATATGCCAGCTGCTCATCATCCACTTCAAACAGCACTGAACGAAGCACTGCTGCCAGCGGAATGTCCTGTCTCGGATTATCGATCACGCGCAGAAAGTCAAGCACAGTCTTGACTTCCAGTGCCGAAAAATACCCTGTCGCTTTGGGCGCGTACGCAGGAATTCCCATATCCATGAGGGTTTCCTGCAAGGTCTCTGCCCATCCTTTCATACTGCGGAGCAAAATAACAATATCGTGATATTCTACCGGGCGATAATTGCCATTGTCCGAAACATACATGGGTGCATCGCCTCTTACCATGTCTTTGATCTTGTTACCGATCGCCAAAGCCTCTTGTTCGATCTTCCCTTTGCTGCCGCCCATACTGTCCTGCTCGATCAACACGATCTCCGTGTTATCAGCGACACGCACCTGAGCATCCGCAAAAGCCGCTCCCGGTACCAATCTCGCCGCCTCATCGTACGCAATTCCCCCAAACTTTTCCTGCATCACATGCTCAAAAATATAGTTGGTAAATTCCAGAACATTTGCACGACTTCGAAAATTTTTCTGCAGATCGATCCTCTGGCTTTTGCTCTCCTCTTTCGTATAGCGATGATATTTGTCCATAAACAGATCCGGTCTTGCCAAACGAAATTGATAAATACTTTGCTTGACATCCCCCACCATAAAGAAATATGGTTTCTGCTCCGGACCTCTGGAAATACTGGTCAAGATCATCTCCTGCACATAGTTACTGTCCTGATATTCGTCCACAAGGATCTCATCATAATACTCCTGCAATTCCTTTGCCGTATCAGTTGGAACAATATTGCCCTGTTCATCTTCCTGCGTCAAGATCTGCAATGCAAAGTGCTCCATATCTCCAAAGTCGATCACGCCCTCTTCCTGCTTTTTCAGCGCAAAAGCCTCGGTAAATTCTTCCGTCAGCTGCAGCAATCGAATGATCGGGCGCCGCATTTCCTGCAGATCTGCCACCATCTCCTCCGGCGACTGAAAGAAAAACTCGTCCCGCAGTTTCTCAATCCCCTTGTCTTTATAAGATTCGCGTAACTGTTTTACTCTGTCCTTCAATGCCGTGTCGACAGACTTTCCCCTGATCGCTGCAAGCCTTCCAAAAGAAATGCTCTTCATGCCCTCATATAGTTCCTGCATCGTCGCTGCATCCTTCAACCGTTCCAATGCTCGCTTATCCGCATCGATCGTATCATAATAGGGCATCGGACCACCGACATCTTCACAACATTGCAATGCCTGCACTGCGAGTTGCACATAGCTTTCCACACTTTGTCTGACATCCTGCAATAACGCCTGCATCCATTCCGTCTGTTCCATTTCCCGGACACTATCAACATCATACAACTTTGCCCACTGCTGCAACTGGCGTTTTGGCATCGGATAACTCTGTGCAATGCCATAAAGCTTGAGTATCAGCTCCTCCACCGCCTTATCCGTTCGTCCGGTAGAAAATATCTGCATCATGTCCAAAAAATCTTGATCGTTTTCTTCGCGTCCGATGCGATATTTCTCCTCCAGCAACTCTCCCAATACCTTTTCTCTCATCAGCTTGAGATCTGTCTCATCTCCCACACGAAACATCGGATCAATATCGATCACATGAAAATAGTTGCGGATAATATACTGGCAAAAGCTGTCAATCGTTGTGATCTGCGCATTATGCAGTAATCCTAACTGCCTCTGCAGATTTTCATTTTCCGGCTCGTCCTGCAAGCGGCTTTCCAACGCTTTCCCAATTCTGCCCCGCATCTCGGAAGCTGCCGCTCTTGTAAAAGTCACTACCAACAATCTGTCAATATCGACCGGATGTGTGGCGTCCGTAATCTTCTCCACGATTCGTTGTACCAATACTGCCGTTTTTCCGGAGCCTGCCGCAGCAGACACCAGAATATTCCGTTCTCTCAGATCAATGACCTTTTGCTGGTCCTCTGTCCACTTTGGTTTCATTTATCTTCTCCCTCTGCCTTCTGTTTCTGCATCTTCTCAATTTCCTCAAATACCATATCATTCGTCATCTTTTCCAAATGGCGATAAGTATTGCCTTTCAGCGTTGGATCAAATCCACACACACTATGATACTTGCAATAATCGCACGCTGTTGTGGCAGCACTGTCCATCCTTTTATAAGGCTTTGCTGCGATCTCACCCTCTTTTATCCTGTCCGCAATTTCGGACAGCTTATCTTCGGTAAAAGTTTCCAACAACTCCATTTGATGTGTTGTCATCGTACCGGAATATTTGGTAACTTTTCCTGTCGAAGTCGTTGACACAGGTATGACCTTCGACTTGATATTTGCGGCAATACTGCCTTCCGGTCCCTCCAGTGCCTGATCCATCGACGGCAAGATCGGATCTGTTTCATTGATCAACCCGCTCATCCGCAACTGTTCCAACATCTTTTTGCTCCATTCCTGCCCCTCCACTTTCTCGCGAAGCAATGGATCGTGAATGTGATAATAGAGCACGCCAGCCGGAACGATTTCTTTCGCCGTTTTCTTTTTTTCTTCACTCATCGCTGCCTTTAGATAGATCTGAAGCTGCATCTGCAGTCCATGGTACAGATCCGATAAAGACACCTCTTTCGGTCCCGTCTTGTAGTCAATAACGCGGACATAACGATGTGTTTCATCCTCCATCACATCAATACGATCCACTCTGCCGATAAGCTGTTTATTGCCATCCATCAGTCGAAAAGCCACTTCGCTTTCCACTGTTTCAAACTGTCCACACTTCATTTGTTCTGTAATCGCCCAAACAGAGCGCAACAGTATTCGCCGCAGTCTCTCGATCAATCCCGTGTCTCGCTCCGTCATGTAAAGCAGTCCATTTTTGTACTCTTCGATCGTTCCATTGAGACATTGATTCGCCAACACATGTTGCTGCTGTTCACTGATCTGCGCCCAGCCAACCCCCTGCTCCAATAATTGCTTTGTATATTTTTCCAAAGCCTCATGAATAATATTTCCGATATCAAACAACTCCACCTGATTTTCTTGGCGTTCCTGCAGTTTCAAACCGTACTGTGCGAAATAGGCAAATGGACATGCCGCAAACCGCTCAAACTGCGAAGTGCTTCCCGTCAGAATGTCATGGTACAGCTGTTTTGCCGCTTCTCTGGACAAACTTCTCTGCGGATTGATATACAATGCCGCATCCACCAACTTATCGACAAACCCGGATTTTCCTTTGTCACTCAAGCGATACTGGCGGTACAATTCCGCCCAGGCGTCATCACGCAGTTTTCCTCTGCGAAGTCCTCGGATCAAATACTTCTCTCCCAAGTCATCGCCCAAAATCCGGTCTGCGTCCTGCTCGTCCGACACTTCTACTTGTAACTGCGGAAATATTTTTTGCAAGCGATCCACAACATACGATGGTTGCGTTGCTTTTCCATCATTTCCTGCCTCACAATAACATAAATACAGATGTCCGGACGGTTTCGTCAGGCACAGATACAAGTAAAATTGCTCGGTATAGATCTGCTGTCTGGCAGTCGGTGCAAGCTCATATTCCGCTTCACTCAGCCACTCTCGCTCCGAATCCGACAAGATTCCACCATTTCCGTTTCCAGACGGTATATTTCCATCGTTTAGCCCTAGGAAAAACAGATATTTTACATTATGTAATCGTGTTCTCGACAAATCTCCAACTACGACCTGATCCACTCCGGGCGGGATCAATCCCACTCTCGCCTCATTCATTCCGGTATCAAAAATCTCCCGAAATTCCGCAAGATCTATCTCTTCTTCGCCAAGCAATTCCACAAGCCGATCCAATACCTGCAGTACAATTTCGTAGATCTGGCGATATTCTCTGGCAAGATTTTTCTCTCCCTGCTCCTCAAATGTCTCGATATATTCTTGGATCTGCATATAATACTGCTCTTGTTCCAAGAAATCGCAAAATGCCTCTGCATACTCCCGTACCCGATGCTTTCCGCGAGCTGTTTTCTCATATAACCCGGATAGCTTGTCCACGATCTGCCGACGCACATGGTTTACCGCCTTTTGCGCCTGCTCAGTCAATTCCTCCGGTTTACCCCGCAGCAAATATCCCAGATCCCATTCTTCCTGCCATTTACGCAAGCCACGCACACCGGAAGCAAGCAAAAAATTGTCTAACAGATCTACTGCTTCCTGTTGATCCCAACTTTCCTCGCTCTCTTTATCAAAGCGAACAAATCCGCCCTTAATAAATTTCATGATGCTTTCATAGTCGAAATTTTTGCGCAAAATGTCCAGCACATTATAAAGCGTACCAACAAACGCATTGGTTATAATATTCTTCTTTTGATCGATAAAGCAAGGGATCTCCGCCTGATCCATCGCACTGCGGATCAAAGTTCCGTACACCTCCATATTACCGGTCACGACCGCCACATCTTTGTAATGAAATGCAGGATCCTTGCGTAGCTGCAACAATTCCTGCATCAGGAAATGCACTTCATTTTCCGGCTGCCTCAGGCAGTGCAATGAAATATTTTCCGGCTTCTCTTCATAGGATTGAAAAGGATAACGAAATAAATTTTGCTCTAATAATCCCAAATCTTTTGCCTGTTCAAACCGATCCGGCACACCCTTTCCTGTCCATATTTCCGGACATACAGGTACTCGTTCTTCTTCCGCTATTTTTCGTATATGATAGATCGTCTTCTGGCTCATATAAAACAATTTATAGGCTGCTCCCACATGCCAGATCGTCTCCCTTTCATCCATCGTTACCGTCACAACCACCTGCTCACACACGCGCATCAGACTACGCAGCAGCTCGTATTGTACAGGCGTAAATCCGGTAAAACCATCCAAATAGATCACGCAGTCTTTGAGAAGTTTGGACTGTTCCGCTGTGTCCGCAAAAACGGACAGCACTTCTTCCGTTGTAATATAATGATCCTTCAAATAATCACGAAACGCTTCATATGCTACATCCATATCCTGCAATTTTTGCTGCAGCACAACATGCCCCTTTGCATCTTCGATCATCTCCTGCAAAGTTTCCCGTTCTATTCCATATTGCATCATTTCCGAAAGAAAGGATTTAATTTCTGCAATGTATCCCTTTTTTCCAATATTTTTCTGAAAATAAGTAAGTTTCTCTTTCTGATCCAACAAAACTTTCTTTAAGATCATCACCTTACCCAAGTCGTCTATGACGGGCGTATTTCCCTGTCCTGTTTCCCCAAAAATGCGAAATGCAAGGCGCAGAAAACTCTGTACCTCTATGTTCCACAAACCTTTGTGTTCGTTCAACTCCACTAAGTTTTTTTGCGTCTGCATCGTAAACTGTTCGGGAACAACTACAAAATATCGTTTATCCGGATGTGCCGCTGCCTCGCGCACTACTTCATGCTCTATATACCAGGTCTTTCCTCCCCCTGCCTTTCCCAATATAAACTGGATCCCCATTCCATTCTCCTCTCTGGTTCTCTCATAATAATCTCTCTTATATTATAACTTTGCCCCTGTTATTCGGCAACTAATGTTTTGACTTGGTTCTATCTCACTTCAATTTATGTTCTTCCAATACTTGATCTACGACTTTCATAATGCTTTCCTGCGTATAACGAGATTCTTCCCCATATTCAATATTCTCCGGTGCAACGCCCGACGCCAGCTGATCCGAAAGTGTCTGCACAGCCGGTTCCATAAGCGGATACATCGTTGTCACGCTTTCATCCGAAGGAACGATTTCTACAGCCTTCACTTGGTTAGCATCTAACGACACCTGTAAACTTACCGTACTCTCCCCAAATTCCATATCCTTGGTATAGACCCCTGCCTGATACTTTGCTTCTCCATTCTGCGATGCCACAGAATCAGAGTCTCCCTTTTTGCCTAACATCATGAAGATCAAAAATGCAATGAACAGTATTCCTGCCACTACCAAAACGGCACTAAACAGCACATGCTTCCTTTGTATTACTACAATCTTTGTTCCTGGCATTGGCGCACCTCTATTCCTTCTTTACTTGCAATGGTTCGTTGTCAGATCCATCCTTCTTTGCAACGCTGCATTGCATACTAATTGCTTTTTATCACTTTATGCTATGTACCACAAAAATATGAGTAACTTCTGTAATAATAGAGCAAAATCAGCTGTGCGGTGATCGCCTCCTCGCGAATATTTTTACTATATAGTAAAAAACGGCGCATCTCATGATGCACCGCTCTATCTATCTTATCTTTTTCATTATTTTCACAATTATTTCTCTTCTTTTTTGCTATCCACACCAAATGCTTCTTTCCACGCATTGTTTCTTTCTGCCGCCAATTTTGATTTTCCTTCTTCTTCCTGCAAAGTATTTTCTCTCTCAATGTTGCGGAAGAACTGTCTGGCAAATCCACTGATCGTCAAAATAAAGCAAGCAGGGCCTAAGATAAATCCAAAAAACCAAAGTGTCGGATGAATCCAAAAGAAGATCGCATACTCCACTAATAATGTTACTACCAAAAAGATAGTTTTTGGCAAATATTTAATCGCAATGGAGTACGAATTTCGCAATGTATTGATTACTGTATTTTCATATCTCGCTAACAACGCATATGCATATAAACAATGCATTACCGTCATAAACATTGCAATGAAGCCAATGACTAAAAAGAGAGTTCCACTTCCTCCTGTCTTTACTGTCGCTCCATAAAACTGGAAGTCCAAGTAGATCGCATACATTGCTACCAACTGAATGATGCCGATCAAGCTTCCCTTTTTTAAATTCTGTTTGAATGATTTCAAAAACGGACCTGCTATAT
>JALEPA010000237.1 GCA_022766515.1 Lachnospiraceae bacterium
AGCAACGGTTATGCAGGATATGGTGGCGGTGAATTATGGGCGCAGCCTTAAAATTTACTAAGAACTTTCTAATCTCTAAAAATAATAAAACGCCAGAACCGTTTGAAGCGGTCTGGCGTTTTGTTGTTTTATTGAATAGGAAATTGCTCATAATGTGGTGTTGTGCCACCAAGAATTGCTAAAGCAATTCTTGTAGAGCAAAACGCTGGTTTTACTCTTTTTTTATTGCTCACCAATGATTATTTTACGGAATGGTGGGATGATCTGTGCTACCACAATTGCCTTCAACAGATCCAATGGTATAAATGGTACAAATCCGGTTGCAAAAGCATATTTCAATGCCAAGTTATTGCTGATCTGAAGCCAGATCATACCAACAAGATCGATCAGGATCACGCCGATAATAGCAGTGAGCGTATAACAGATGCGGTTGTATTTTTTACCTCTGATCAATGGTAATACCAATGCGACCAGAAGGAAAGAAACGGTATAGCCGCCAAAAGGGCTTGCTAAATAACCGATGCCGGCACCGCCGCCGATAAATACAGGAATACCGAGTGCTCCCAGTAACATCCAGACCAAGATGATCAAAAATGACTGAACCGTTGGAAATAACAGGGCAACCAGAATGATCACAAAGTTCAAAAGTGTAATGTGCGGACTGCCCGGAAGCGGGGTTGGGATGCTGGCGTATGCAGAAACACATAAAATTGCTGCAAACAATGCCATCATTGTCAGCGATTTCGTGGAAAAAGCCGGCTTTTTGTCCGTCGTTGGTGTTGTAGAATTCTTTTCCATAGTATCCATAATTGTTTCCTTTCTTTGTTGGTTTCGTTCGTACAGGTTCTCAGTATAGAGGAGAAAAAGTAAGTTGTCAACCTATAAATTAACAAGGTTGACAATGGGGCGTAAACTTCCTATAATGACAAAGATAGAGTAAATACGAAATGGAGACAGGGGAATGGATAAAAAAGAGGAAAAACAATTTGTTGAACAGTGTGTGAAAAAAGTGCTGGATGGGGGAGAGGTTACACGACAAGAGGCGAAGGTACTATCGGAAGTGGACTTGGAGCTTTTGTCAGAAGGGGCAGATCGTATTCGGAAACATTATCAGAAGGATGCCTTTGATATGTGTGGAATCCTGAGCTTAAAGGGCGGACAGTGCAGCGAGGACTGTGCATTTTGCCCACAGTCAACGAGGTCTAAGGCAGAGCGTAATTACATAAAGCTGCGCACACCACAGGAAATTTTGGAGGATGCTAAGCGAAGAGATGCACAGGGAGTGTGCCATTATTGCATGGTATCCTCTGGTCACCATTTATCAGACCGGGAGATTGATGCGCTGTGTGAAGCAGTTCGTTTGCTACGCGAGCAGACCAAATTGATGATCTGTGTGTCCGGTGGTCTGTTGCAGGAGTCGCAGTTAAAACGACTGAAAGAGGCAGGGCTGATGAGGATTCACAACAATTTGGAGACATCCCCTCAGTTTTTTGCTACATTATGTACGACACATACCTATCAAGATAAGCTGAATACGATACAGGCTGCAAAGAAAGTTGGATTGGAGCTGTGCTGTGGTGGACTTTTTGGTATGGGGGAATCGATGGATGATCGTATTGATCTGGCATTCGAGTTGAAAAAAGTGCAGCCGGATACGGTGCCGATCAATATGTTAGATCCGGTTGCCGGAATCCCATTAGAAGATCAGAAAGTGCTTACGGAAGAAGAGGTTCGCAGGATCATTGCATTGTTTAAATATATCTTGCCACACGCATGGATTCGATTGGCAGCGGGCAGAGATTATTTGCAGGACACGGGACTAAAGTGTTTTCAGTCGGGATGTAATGCAGCGATCACGGGTGATCTGCTCAATCTGGTAGGAACAAGTGTAGAAGAGGATATGCAAAGCGTGCAGGATTTGGGTTATGAATTTTGCCGACAATCCTAAATTTGACAGAATGATAGGGACTTCCATCAGAAAATGTAAAAAAGGAAGCTTGTAAAAAGCTTCCTTTTTAGTTAGCAGTGCGGAAGAAGGGACTTGAACCCTCACGTCGTTGCCAACACTAGATCCTTAGTCTAGCCTGTCTGCCAATTCCAGCACTTCCGCATGACGAACAATATATATTATACATAGATGTGTCGCACTTGTCAACCATAAATTGCACAAAATGACAAAAATAATTATAAAAATCTCAGAAATCACAGAAAGATCATGAAATTGCCCAACAAATGTGATAAGCTGATGATAGTTATAAAGGAAAGAAGATGTTGGAACTACATATATCAAAAGATACCGATATGGCGAGGAAAGGATGAATGAACGAATGAGAGGTGTGACCTATCGCAAAAGTGTAATGGCACTGGTATTGTCTTTTTCTCTGTGCGTGACGACCGGGGCAGCAGGACAGTATGTGCAGGCAGATCAGACCAATGATGACAGGGAAGTGGTTCACAGAGTGGTAGAGCAGAGCAATGAGGGACTGCTTCGCTATCATATGGAAGACGCAGGGGGACAAGAAGTCACATTGCCGGAACAATCCGGTGGACAGACGAGTAGTTATCGGAAAGAAGTGCAGCTTCCTTCTTCCTATGATCCAAGAGGGACCGAGAATGAAACGCCGATCAGAAATCAGACGGATACAGGAGCATGTTGGGCTTTTGGTGCACTAAAGTCCTTGGAAACCGATTGTATCAAGCAGGGGACTTTAGCGGTGCAGGACGCAGATCTTTCCGAAAGTCATTTGGCATGGTTTGCCTGGACACCATTGCAGGACACGAGCAGTCCTCTTTACGGAGACAATATGGTATTGTCCGGATCGCAAAATCCATATAATATAGGAGGAAATGCATTGCTTGCAACTTTTACGCTGGCAAATAAATGGGGTGCCGTGGCAGAGGAAAAAGCGCCATTCGGTAAGGCTTCTTCGATGCGTGAGAGTATGTTATCAGCAGATGCCTCCCTTCGTACGCAGTCAGAGATCCAGTTGACACAGTCGGAATGTTATGATCCGGATGTGACAGATCCCACCAATGAAGAAGATCGAAATGCGATCAAACAGGCTATTTTGGAACACGGTGCGATGGATGTGTCTCTTTATTATACGACAAGCTTTGCGGCAATGAAGGAAAATACAGATGGAAGTTATGCGTTATACAGCAATACACATGGACAAGAGGATGCAAATCACTGTGTGACGATCGTAGGATGGGATGACAGCTACGATCAGTTCCGCCGCACACCGGAGGCACCGGGCGCATGGCTGATTGCCAACAGCTATGGAACGAGCAGCAATGAGCAGGGATATTTTTGGGTGTCTTATTACGATACTTCACTCGGCGAGTTCTATTCCTTCCAGGGAGTGGATGCAGATACTTATACGACATTATTTCAATATGATGGTATGGGATGGTCCGGTTATATTTCTTCCAGCGATACCATCAAACTTGCCAATGTCTTTACTACAGAAACAGCGCAAAAATTAGAAGCCGTGTCTTTTTATACCGTTATGAAAGACCAGCCATATCAAATTTCTATCTATCGAAATGTGCATGGTGACGATCCGGAGCAGGGAGTAGAGATGGATGAAAGCAGTGTTTCGGGAACACTGGCACAGAGTGGTTATCACACCATTTCCCTACCAAGTGCTGTGTGTGTCGGATCGGGTGAGACTTTTTCAGTCGTTGTCACTTATGGGGTATCAGGAGATATTGCCGCCGTACCATTTGAGGGGGAGTCAGATCCTCGTAGCGGAATCAGTTTTCATAGTAAGAGTGGACAAAGTTACTGTTATTTTGCCGAAGACGGAGACTGGGATGATACGACGGCACTTGAGATCAATGATGCGACATACAATATGAACAATGTGTGCATCAAAGTGTTTGGTAATCCGACAACAGATGATGAGGTACCGGTTGTGACAACACCGCCGACAGCAGCACCGAGCAGTTCGCCACAGGCAGGTGCGACAGCGGATCCGGACAGTTCGTCGAAAGCGACAGCAGTGCCAAGTAGTTCGCCACAGGCGACAGCAGTGCCAAGCGGTTCGCCACAGACAAGCACAACGCCAAACACAAATAACGGGTCCACAGGCTCGAATGTATCACGACAGTCACAAACCGTTGTGATCTCCTGTAAAAAATCATATACCCTCGGAAAAGGTGAGCGGCTTCAACTTCCGGTAAGTCCGGTCACGGTTAATGGAAAAACATTAGTAACATTTTCCAGCACTCGTACCAAAGTGGCGAAAGTAAATGCTAAGGGCGTGGTTACAGCAAAGAAAAAAGGAAAGGCAGTGATTACGATCCGGGCGGGCGGAAAGAAATACAAAGCAAAAATACAAGTCAAGAAGGCTCCGTCATCCGTTAAGCTTCGTGCGACAAAGACGACCCTAAAAAAAGGGAAAACGGCAAAAGTGGTATGTAAACTTCCCGCCGGGACAGCAAGCTATCGCATCAAGTACCGCTCTTCCAACAAAAAGATCATTGTTGTCGATCAGAACGGCAAGTTAAAAGCGAAGAGATCAGGTACGGCAAAGATAACCGTGCAGACCTACAACGGCAAGAGAGCATCGCTCAAAATTCGCGTCAAATAAAAGGGATATTGGGAAAAAATGTCAACAAAAAAACTTGTTGTCAAAATGCCTTGACATTCCTTGTAATATGTATGACAATGAGCAGTGGGACTATGCTGAATAGATTAAGGTGTGGAAGGTCCTTTTAAGGTTTGCCCGAGTTGCGGTACGATCACCTTGATCCGAAAGATGATGCCATATATGGGCGAAAAGTTACCTGTATATGAGTAAGATAGAATGGAGATGATGAAGTGTTTGGTTTTGGTCAATTAATAGCAGTGTTAAAGAAGAGTCCAAAGAAAATCGTGTTTACAGAGGGAGAGGATCCTCGTATTTTGGAAGCATCTTCTCGTTTGCTGGCAAGCAATTTTCTGCATCCGATCTTGATCGGAAATGAGCAGCAGATCATGGATGCTGCAGAGGAAAGCGGTTTTAACATTCGAGGTGCAGAGATCGTTGACCCGGATAAATATGATAAAATGGATGAGATGGTGGCGCTTTTTTGTGAACTGCGTAAGAGCAAAGGTGTGACACCGGAGCAGGCAAGAAAGACATTGTCACAGGCAAACTATTTTGGAACGATGTTAGTCAAGATGGGTGAGGCAGATGCTTTACTTGGTGGTGCTACATATTCGACAGCAGATACCGTTCGTCCGGCATTGCAGTTGATCAAGACAAAACCCGGCAACAAGATCGTTTCCTCTTGCTTTATCTTAGTTCGTCCTAGTGCGACAGGTGATAATGAGGTGCTTGCAATGGGTGACTGTGCCATCAACATTGCACCAACAGAGGATGATCTGGTAGAGATCGCAGGCGAGACGGCAAAATGTGCTCGTATCTTTGATGTAGATCCTAAGGTGGCATTCCTTAGCTACTCTACTCATGGATCAGGAGCCGGTGAAGCAGTTGATAAGATGAGAAATGCGGCAGAGAAGACGAAGGCAAAATATCCGGATCTGCCTATCGATGGAGAACTGCAGTTTGACGCTGCCGTATCGCCACGAGTAGCGCGTACGAAGTGCCCGGAGTCAACGGTGGCAGGACATGCCAATACCTTTATTTTCCCAGATATCAATGCAGGAAATATTGGTTATAAGATTGCACAGCGTATGGGTAACTTCGATGCATATGGACCAATCTTATTAGGATTGAATGCTCCCGTGAACGACTTGTCAAGAGGATGTAATGCGTCAGAGGTATATTCTATGGCAATTATTACAGCAGCGTTGGCAGATAGCCGTGCAGATTTATAAAACAAAGAATAAAAGCATATATCAAAAAAGAACAGAGAGTCGCAAATGGATCTCTGTTCTTTTTAGTTTCGTATAAGCAGCTGCTTATAGTATCGTTGTGACACTGTCAAGAATTGCTTTCAGAGCAAAATGATGGTTTTACTCTTCTATGCATTGCTGGAGTTGTAGGCTTCACGAACTGCGGTGGCAAGCTGATCAGAGCAGGATGTGTTTCGCATTCCACACTGGATTCCTTTTACCTTGTTCTCGATCTGTTCTACTGTCATGCCATCGACCAAAGCGCTGATTGCTTTTAAGTTTCCGTTACAACCTCCCGTAAATGCGACATTGCTGATCACATCTCCGTCAATATCAAATTCAATGACCTGTGAGCAGGTTCCTTTTGTTTTGTAAGAATAATGCATAATGTTGTACCGTCCTTTCTTTTATCATCGGGTCAAAGCTGGCTGAAAAATTCGCCTAATCCATACTGTAACACCAAATCGGCATTTTTGTCCAGAGGGGTAGGAGATTTGTTGATCAAAGCCAGGTGTTTACCTTGAAAATACTGCAACAGTCCGGCAGCAGGATATACGGCAAGAGAAGTACCGCCGACGATCAAAAGGTCGCTTTCCGCAATGGCGCGGATCGCACCGCTTACGATCGTATCATCCAAACCTTCCTCATATAAGACGACATCCGGTTTGATAATGCCGCCACATTCACAATGAGGGATGTCAGAACTGTCCAAGATGACCTGCAGCGGATGTGACTTGCCACAGTCCATGCAGTAATTACGGTGGATCGATCCGTGCAATTCCCAGACCTTTTTACTTCCGGCTGCCTGATGCAGACCATCAATGTTTTGTGTGACTACACCAGTCAGCTTACCAGCCTGTTCCAACTCTGCCAGTTTTTGGTGTGTGATATTTGGTTTTGCATCCAAGCAGATCATTTTATCACGGTAAAAATCATAGAATTCTTTCGTATGTCTCATAAAAAAACTATGACTTAATATCGTCTCAGGCGGGTAATCATATTTTTGATTGTATAACCCATCAACACTTCTAAAGTCGGGAATACCACTTTCGGTTGACACGCCGGCACCGCCAAAAAATACAATGCGCTCGCTTTCTTCAATCCATTGTCGTAAAGTATCGGAATCGTTCATCAAAATCCCTCCTTCGGATCAGTCTAATGCAGAATATACAATATTGCGGATTACCTGTACATCACGGTAACCATTGCCTCCGCATTTATTAATAACATACACGATTGCAAGATCCTCCTGTGGATCCATTGCAACATAGCTGCCGAGCCAGCCATCCCAGCCAAATTCGCCATTGGAACCAATGCTTTCGGACAACTCGGTATGTGTCATAACACGCATCAAATTGCCGTAACCATATCCCTTTAGAGCCTCCCAGTCGAAGCTTTGAAGTTGCTGTTCATTGAGATGATTTGTCGTCATCCATTCTACTGTCTTGCGTCCCAAAATGCGGACACCTTGATAAGTTCCTTTTCCGAGCATCATACAGGCAAACTTGGAATAATCGTCTACTGTAGACACCAAGCCGGCGCCACCGGACTCAAAAGTCGGCTGTTTGAGATGCATATGGGAAAGACACAGATGCTGCCAAGTGCATGGATCGAGAGTCTGTGTTTCCGGCATATATTGATAAAATTGCATAAAACGATGCTGCTTTTCTTCCGGAACATAAAAGTCTGTGTCAATCATACCGAGTGGCTCGAAAATTGTTTCTTTTAAATAATC